>JAVKSW010000008.1:0-18347 GCA_039583505.1 Bryobacteraceae bacterium
CGGGAATGCCCCATTGATCGATAACAGACGGATCGATGTCGCAGTAGCTGTCGTCGTTGGGAATCATTTCGCCTCGACCGGAGAAATGAACTTCGCATCCATACAGCTTGCGCAGATTATTTTTCAATTCGACGCCATAACCGCCGCCGAGCCAACGGTCGGCGTACCCGCCGAGAGCGCCCGATCCGGGCAGCGTGCGTCCGCCGCCAAGCTCGATGTGATAGCCGCGCGCAAACGGCAGCTTGCCGGCTTTCTGCTGCTTGTACAGCCACCACGGCATGTACAGATGCATGCCGCCAACGCCGTCTTCGTTGCGCGGCGGGAGATCCTGCAGAATCGGCAGAAAGCCGCTGACCGCAGAGCCGACCGTATCCATGACGTAACGGCCGACTAGCCCGGACGAGTTCGCAATTCCATTCGGGAAACGGCTGCTCTTGGAGTTGAGCATAATTCGCGCGGTCTCGCAGCAGCTCGCCGCCAGGACGACGATCTTGGCCCGCACCTCGATGTCGTTGCGCGTCTTCTTGTCCACGTAAGAAACGCCGCTCGCCAGTCCGTCGCCCCCGACCAGCACTTCGCGCACCATCGCATTAGTGCGCAAGTCGATATTTCCGGTCTTCATTGCGGGAAAGATGTGCACGCCGGGCGAGTTGAAATTCGCATTCACGCCGCAAGAGCGCCCGCACTGCGCGCAGTAGTGGCAAGCGGGCCGGCCGTTCAGCGGGCGGGTGAGGATGGCCAGGCGGGAAGGAATGCACGGGATGTTCAGCTTGTCGCTGGCGATTTTGATGAGCCGCTCATATCCGCGCGGCGCAGGCGCGGGCTGAAACTGTCCATCGGGGGTGTTCTCGAGACCTTCGTGCGATCCGAAGACGCCGATCAACTGCTCGGCTTTGTCGTAATAGGGCGCCAGGTCTTCGTATGTGATGGGCCAATCGAAGCCTTTGCCGTCGCGGCTGTACGGCTTGAAATCGTAGGGGCCCATGCGCAGGGAGATGCGGCCGTAGTGATTGGTCCGGCCGCCGAGCATGCGGGCGCGCCACCAGATCCAATCGGAGCCGGGCGCGTTCGTATACGGCTCGCCGGGAACGTGCCAGCCGCCGACGGTGGTCGCGTCGAAGAAGCCCCACGGCTTGTCGCGTGTTCCCGCGCCGCGATGCGGAACATTGTACGGCCACTCGAACATCTTAGATTGCTTGGTGCAATCGAACAAATCGCCGGCTTCGAGCAGGCAGATCTTGGCGCCGGCATTGGCGAGCACCTGCGCGGCAACGCCGCCGCCCGCGCCAGAACCAACGATCACCACGTCGTATGTTTTCGCAGCCGGCTTTGTTTGCGCCATGACTTCTTATGTTTATCACCTGCGGGTGAAAGTTGGTATACTTTAATTGTCTTTGCCCGCATCCGTGTACTCCGAGTGCCTTCCGGCCGCTACTTCCTCCTCCTTAAAGTTGGGTCCAGTGCTGTCTGACAAAGACAAATCAAAAACAAAGGATTAAACACTGTGACCAACATATTTGTCGGTAATCTCAGTTATCAAACTACTCAGGAAGATCTTCACGCCGCATTCGCAGCCTACGGGGCTGTAGAGCGCGTCAGTATCGTTACCGATCGGGAAACGGGTCAGCCTCGCGGCTTCGCATTTGTTGAAATGACGCAACCGCAGGATGCCCAGAATGCTATTTCTCAGCTCAATGGCGCCGACCTTCACGGACGGGCCATGAACGTCAACGAAGCGCGACCGAAGCCGGCCGGCGGCGGTGGTGGTGGATATGGCGGACGGCGGAACGATTCCGGCGGTGGACGCGGACGCGGTTCCCGCTGGTAGAAACCTGTCGAGTTTAAAACGTTAACCGGGCCGCCCCCCTGTCAATCCAGGAGTTGGGCGGCCTTTCTGCATTTTGGGAGCAGTTCCGGAAATGGAATTAGACCGTCGTAGCTTTATCGCTCTTCCGGGCGCAGCGGCCGTGGTCGCCTCGCTGAGCGCGGAGCAAGGGCACGTGCCCTGGTATCAGACTGTGCGCCGCGTCGGGCAGTTGAACATGACCGAGCACGATCCCGCGGTAATGGATGTCGACGAGTGGGCCGATTACTGGGCCAGCCTGAAAGTGAATGCCGTGCTGGTCAGCGTCACCGGTATCGTGGCCTTCTATCCGAGCCGGATTGCTTTCCACAAACCCGCAAAATTTCTGAACGGCCGCGACTTCTTCGGCGAGTGCTGCTCGGCAGCAAAGAAGCGCGCCCTGCGCGTAATTGCCCGCATGAGCCCGGACTTGAATTGGGAGGACGCGCTGAAGGCGCATCCGGAGTGGTTCGAGCGCGATGCGCACGGCAACGCTCGACCGACCGGCGATGACCCCCGGCTGTATCGGACATGTATGTTCACGACCTACATGACCGATTACATTCCGGCGATCATGCGCGAGGTGAATGCGCGCTATGACATCGATGGAGTTTTTACGAATGGTTGGCCTCCGCTCGGGCAATTACCGGTTTGCTATTGCGATATTTGCAAGCGATTGCCGGAGCCTCAAACGCCCGCGTACTGGGAGAAGTTCAATGCACGAACCATCGAGTTATGGAAACTCTACGAGGGCATCGCAAGAGAGAAAAGTCCCGACAATCTCTTTTTCGCGAATCTTGGCGGAGGCGTCCGCGGCGGCCCTAATCTGATGGAATTGGCCGAGGTTTGCCAATGGTTCAACTGCGACAACCAAGGACGTGGCGGAGAGCCGGCGCCAATTTGGGGATGTGCGCAGCAAGGCCGGGTCAGCAGTTCTACCATGAAAGGCCGTACCGCGACGAACGTGACCGGCGCCTGGTCAACCGGCACGCCGCGATGGCGTAATGTGGCCAAGTCCACCGCAGAAGCACGGATGTGGATGAACGAGACGGTGGCAAGCGGCATGGTGCCCTGGTATCACTTCATCGGCGGCGAGGATGGCCTCGGGGCCGATCGCCGCTGGCAGGCTCCCGGACGCGAGTTTTTCGATTGGCTGGCGCGCCACGAGCAGCACTTCGTCAATAAGCGATCTATCGCCAATATTGGCGTCGTTTTTGGACAGAGAACACAACTGTTCTACAAGGCCCCAGGGGGCGGAGGCACTTCAAACTACGTTCAAGGCCTGTATTATGCGCTGATCGAAGGCCGGTTCACCTTCGATTTCCTGCATGAAGACGATCTTGGGGCCGAGAACCTGCGAAAATACCGCGCTGTGCTGTTGCCCAATACAGCTCTGTTGAGCGACGGCCAGTGCCAACAGCTACGGGATTATGTTCGATCGGGCGGATCCCTGCTGGCCACGTTTGAAACCAGCCTGTACACGGAACGAAACGAGCGCCGCGCTAATTTCGGCCTGAGCGACGTCTTCGGAATCAAACGGACGGGCGATATTGCCGCGCCGATCGGAAACAGTAATCCCTTTCTGGCCCGCATCGAACGCCAACACGAAATTCTCGAAGGTTTCTCGAATACGGATTGGATACCCGGAGGACAACTTCGTACTCCGATTTCCGCCGTAGACAATCCCGTGCTTACGGTAGTGCCGTCCTACCCCGCGTATCCGCCAGAGCTCTCTTATCCATCGGTTTCACGAACCGACGAGCCTGCTGTCGTCGTGAAAGAAGCCGGGAAGAGCCGCCTGGTGTATCTGCCGGGCGATATCGATCGCACGATGTGGATATCCGGCAACACTGACCTGAGTCGATTGCTGCAGAACTGCATTCGGTGGCTGACTCGAGGCGAAACGCCGGTTCGCATTGAAGGACAGGGCGTAATTGAGAGTTTCGCCTGGGAAACAAAACCCGGATTCGCTTTGCACTTGCTCAATTACACGAATCCGAATATGCACAAAGGATGGATTCGCGAGTTCTACCCGATTGGACAGCAAAAGGTCAGAATGCGCTTGCCTGTGGAAGCGCGCATCCGATCGATCAATCTGCTTCGCGCCGAGCAAGCGCTCCCCTTCCGGCAGGAAGGGGAGCTTCTGGAGTTTGTGGTGCCGCGCGTTATCGACTACGAAGTAGCCGCGATCTCTTCGGATCGTTAATTGATCAATTTTCCCCGGTGATCAGGATCTGGTCCGGCCACAGCGACTGATCGGGCCATAGGGATTGGTCCGGCCAGATGGACTGAGAGCCCCAGACGGACAGGCTACCCCACAGAGACAGATCTCCCCACACGGATTGGTCCGGCTGGATGTCTTGCGTGCCCCAGATCGATACCGCGGTCCATTTCCATCGACCCGTGCAGACGGAAGAATACCCGCAACCTAAAGTAGCTGCGGTGACGCCCGGAGTGTAAATAGCGACAGGCGAAAGCGCGCTTCCCCAGAACGGGGTATTGTCGGCAAGGGCGGCCTGGATGTCCAAGTATCCGGCGCCGACGGCGAAGATATCGTACTCGGTCAAAAAGCTCTGGCCGGTGATGCTGTCGTATGCCGTACTGGTGGTCGGGAAGGTCTTGTAAGCGGTCAGCATGAGCCTGGCCTTAACCTGGTCGGGCGTCAGCTCGGGATGAGCTTGAATAAGAACGGCGGCAGCACCGCTGACAACGGCCGCGGCCATGCTCGTCCCGCTCAGCGTGAGGTAGGAAGGCGAGGGTGTCGTCTGATCGGTCGATTCGTAATAGTTCAAAGGAACCTGATCCTGCGGATACAAAGTTTGCAGGATACCGTTGGGCGATAACAGCGAGACCACCAGATTCCCCGGCGCGACCAGGTCGGGCTTCACGATGTGATCAATCTGCGTCGGTCCTTTAGAGCTGTAGCTTGCGATCAGATCATCGGACCGGTCGGGCGTGCCCATGGACTTCATTGCTCCTACGGTAATGACATAAGGATCGTTGCCGGGCGCCGAAATGGTTCCGTAGCCATTGTTGCCGGCGGAGTTGTCGCGGCCGTCATTGCCGGCGGCAACCACAACCACGATGCCCGCCTGCCAAGCCGCCTCCACCGCCTGGCACAGCGGATCCAGCGTGTAGCTTTCGTACACAGGGCGGCCCAGCGAGAGGTTAATCACTCGGATGTTGAATTGCGATTGCAGCTGAATCGTCTCCTGAATCGCGGCGATCACCGAGCTATCGCTGCCTTCGCCGTTCTCATCGAGCACTCGCAGATCTATCAAATTGGCATTCGGCGCGATGCCCACCAGTTTGCGAGTACAGATGGGACATTTCGAGTCGGTCCCATTTCCCGCGAGAATGCCCGCCACATGCTCGCCGTGGCCGAAATGATCGTTGGTGTCGCCGCCAATCAGGGTGTCCCTGAATACAATACGACTGCCGTTCGCGCCTTGCAGGTCGTCATGCTCGGAGATACCGCTATCAATGACGGCGATCCCGATACCGGAACCGTCCAAACCGGAGGTCCAAGCAGCGGCGGCGTTCACGGCTCCCGCCGTATTGTCGAGCAGCTTGTGCAGTTTCCGGTCTGCCGAAATGAATACTACATCCGGATCCGCTGCCAGGACGGCCAGCTGAGCGGCAGGCAAGGAGTAGGAAGCGGCCTTAACGAAGCTCAAGTCCGCTTTGAGCGAGCCGCCGAGACCGGCGACCCTCTGGTGATCGGCTCCAGTCGGAATCTGGGTGTACTGAACGATGATGTCGACGGTGGAGCTTGGATCTACATTCCGCAGATCCGGTGAGATGTTGGCAGACTGAGCGAATGCCACGGAGACGCTGGCATTCAGGCTGAACGCCGCAGCCGAGAAAAGAATCAGCCTTGCGATTCCGAGAAGCGAAAATTTCATAGGCACCTTCCTAAATTGCCCATCGGGGCAACCACGCTTGAGCAAATCCGCACCGTGAGAACGCCTGCGGAAAGTGTGAATTAACTTGGATTCTTTGTTTATCCCTGTCGCGGGATCAGGAAATGGGAGCGATTTAGCGTGACGGCTTCAGCCCCGAATAGGAAAATAATTGACTCAATGATGCTATTTAGTGTAGATTGTACACCAGGCGAGTAAATAATTCATAGAGAATTTTTGAAAGTCGGGTAAATAATTCCGGTAAAACAAAAGTGCCATGCAAATGCAAGGCAGTAGCGTTCCCTCTGTTTTGTTGGGCCGCTATCGCTCTCCATGCAGGCAACGCCGACGCAGGCCTTGATCCTTCAAAACCAATCACGCGATTCCACCAGGATGTTTGGGGCACCGAGCAGGGACTGCCGCAAAATACGGTTCCGACGATTATTCAGTCGCGGGATGGGTATATCTGGCTCGGTACAGAGCTCGGCCTGGTCCGTTTCGACGGATTACAGTTCACGGTATTTGACAAAAGTAATACGCCGGAGCTAAAAAGCAACAAAGTGGACGTGATCGTCGAAAGCAGTGCCGGCGATCTATGGATGGGAACGACGGGCGGACTAACCCGCCTAACCCAGGGGAAATTCCGCACGTTTACAACGCAGGACGGCCTTTCCAGGAATTCTGTCCTGTCGCTGTTATCAGACGCGTCGGGGGATCTGTGGATCGGGACGGACGGCGGAGGCCTGGATCGTCTCCACAACGGAAAATTCACCGCCTACACAACCCGGGACGGACTTCCCGACAACGAGATCTTCGCGCTGGCGCGAGACGCGGACGGAAGCATCTGGATCGGTACGCATGAAGGGCTGAGTCGGCTGTCAAACGGCGTGTTTCACAACTACGGGACCAGAGAGGGCGTCGCCAGTCCTTATATAAGGTGCCTGTATATGACCCCGCAGGGAAGTTTGTGGATTGGCACGAACGGCGGCGGTTTGATTGAGTATCGAAACGGTGAGTTTCGCTCGGTCAGCAGGAAAGATGGACTTTCAACCCACGCCGTAGTCTCCATTCGCCAGGACAGCAGAGGCAGTCTGTGGATCGGCACGGCGGGCGGTGGTCTTCTGCGGATGAGCGGCGACACGTTCAGTTCTTACACGAGCAAGGACGGTCTGCCGAATAACGACGTGTGGTCGATCGTTCAAGACCGCACCGGTAACCTTTGGATCGGCACGGGCGGCGGTGGATTGGTTCGGCTCTTCGATGGCAATCTGTTCACCGCTTATGGCCGAAAAGATGGCTTGTCCAGTCCAGTTACTCTGCCCATCTATGAAGACCACGAGGGTAGTGTCTGGATAGGGACCGAAGGCGGAGGATTGAATCGCTTTCGCGATGGCAAGTTCACTGCCCTTACTACCAAGGACGGTCTCGCTGACAACCTCGTATTTACAATCTGCGAAGACCGCAACGGAGCTCTTTGGATTGGAACACGCAAAGGGCTAAATCGGCTAAAAGATGGGAAGATTACGACCTATACGAAAGACAATGGTCTTCCGAGCGACATTGTGAGCGCCACTTATGTGGATCACGAAGGCACGCTGTGGATCGGGACACGCGTAGGGCTGGTTAAGTGGCAAGACGGAAAATTTACCACTTACACAACAAAGGACGGCCTGTCGAGTAACATCATCCGCGCAATCTATGAAGATCGCGAACACAAGCTCTGGTTAGGTACCGCCGGCGGCGGCTTGGATCGCTATTGCGACGGACGATTTGAGGTTTTCGATTCGCGGCGCGGGCTCTCCAATGACGTTGTTCTATCCATGCATGAGGACGCGCATGGAGTGCTCTGGGTGGGCACGGATGGCGGAGGCTTAAATCGTCTGAAGGCCGGTAAGTTCAGCGTATATACCAGCAAAGAAGGGCTGGCGGACGACCAGATCTTTCGGATTCTAGAGGACGATTCAGAGAACTTATGGATGAGCAGCAATAAAGGTGTATTCCGCGCGAGCATACAAGCACTCAATGAATTCGCTGAAAACAGAATCAGCCGTGTGCCCACCGTGTCCTATGGCACGCCCGATGGAATGACAACAAGGGAGTGCAACGGCGGATTCCAGCCTGCTGGTTGGAAAGCCCACGATGGCCGATTATGGTTTCCCACCATGAAAGGAGTGGTTGTCGTCGACCCCAGAAAAGTCGGAAACGCCGGAACTCCGCTGCAGCCCGTCCTCGAGCAAGCGTTCATAGATCGTCGCGAAGTAAGTACCAGAGCTGGTGTCGAGGTGCCGCCGGGCAGGGGGCAACTTGAACTTCGTTACTCCGCTCCGTATTTCCGCGCGGCCTATCGAGTCCTCTTCCGTTATAAGCTCGAGGGCTTCGATCGAGACTGGATCGACGCGGGCCGCCGCCGCGTCGCTTATTACACGAACATACCGCCAGGTCACTACCGTTTTCAGGTGATCGCGAGCAACGATGGCGGAGCATGGAGCTCTTCGGCGGCGTCGCTGGACATCTTTCTGAAGCCTCACTTCTATCAGACCTGGTTGTTTTATTGCGCGTGCTTTTTCGGTGTGGTGGGCCTTGCCGGTGCGGGGCACCTTCGCCACGTAAGTCACCTGCGTTATAGGAAGGCCCTTCTCGAGCGCAGCGTGGATGAGCGAACGGCGGAGTTACGGAACGAGATTGCCGAACGCGAGCGCGCCGAGTTGGAACTGGTCAAAGCCAAAGAATCCGCCGAGAGGGCGAGCCGCGTCAAAAGCGAGTTTCTAGCCAACATGAGCCACGAAATCCGCACGCCCATGAACGGCATTCTAGGCATGACCGAACTCGCCTTAGCAACTGAATTGACGCCCGAGCAGCATACTTACATCGAAATCGCGAAAAACTCCGCCGATTGCCTGTTGACCGTGATCAACGACATCCTCGATTTTTCCAAGGTAGAGGCGGGAAAGCTGGACCTGGACGCTGTCGATTTCAATTTGCGCGAAAGCCTCGAAGACACGGTGAGGACGATGGCGTTCGCCGCGCATCAGAAAGGCCTCGAGTTGGTGTGCGATCTGGATGCTGATGTGCCGGAGGTGGTGAATGCCGATGCGGGAAGACTGCGCCAGATCATTCTCAACTTGGTTGGCAATGCGATCAAATTTACGGATAAAGGCGAGGTCGTAGTACAGGTAGCATGTGAAGAGCACGATGCATCCGGCGCTTTGTTGCACTTCGTGGTCCGCGACACCGGCAGTGGAATTCCCCGCGAGAAACTGAATTCTATTTTCGAGGCTTTCTCGCAGGCGGATAGCTCGACAACGAGGAAATTCGGCGGTACCGGACTGGGGCTGGCCATCTGTTATCGCTTGGTTCAACTGATGGGCGGCGCGATCTGGGTTCACAGCGAGGTACACCGAGGGAGCGAGTTTCATTTCACCGTAAGAGCTGGCATTGTGGGCTTCGATCAGGGTCTGGTTCCGGGCGACGGGACCGCGTTGAGTCTTCGCCCGAATGAGGATGTGCCGCGAAGTGCGGAGTTCCCGAATCTGCATATTCTGCTGGCAGAGGACAATCCGGCCAATCGAATGGTTGCGCGTCTCACGCTCGAGCGGGCGGGTTTCCGGGTGTACGGCGTCGAGAACGGACGCGATGCGCTGGAAGCCATCCGCCGCAGCCGTTTTGACTTGGTAATCATGGACTGCAGAATGCCGATCATGGATGGCTACGTGGCGGCGAGACAGATACGGAAGCTGCCCGGCCCCATCAGCCAGGTGCCAATCATTGCGCTAACCGCCAGCGCTTTCAAGGAAGATCGGGAGCGGGCGGAACAGGCGGGCATGAATGATTTTGTGTTGAAGCCGTTTCGCGGCCGGGAATTGATTACCAAGTGCATCGCATGGGGCAACGGTCGGGCATCGGTTCAACCCTCTTCCGCGGATCCATCGGTGAAGAAACCACCTGCCCGCGAGGGAGACAAGCCGGACAGCTACTCGGCGGAGCTTTTAAGCGACTTGATGGTGTCGTTTCGCGAAACGGCGCCTCCCGTATTTGAGAATCTGTTAAAAGCGATTCAAAATGAGAATTGGCCGGAGGCGAAGGACTGTGCTCATTGGCTGAGAGGCGGCGCGGCGCGGATGCTGAATCCCGCCCTGCAGCAAGGATTAGGACGCATGGAGAAGGCCTGCGCGGCCGCATCGCCGGCTATCTTGACTGCGGATCTCGAATCTCTGAAGCTCGCCTTCGATTCCGCGTACAACAGCGCGGAAGCCTGGTTGACACAAGAGCGATCGTGTCGCGCGAGCGCCGGATCGAGCGCCTAATCTTCGCTGCCGCTCTTCTCGCATTCGGTTCTTGGCCGATCAATGCGGCCGATTTTCCGGAAGCGGAAATCTCCAACGGGCTCATTCGCGCGAAGCTCTACCTGCCGAGTCAGGAAAATGGCTATTATCGCGGGAGCCGGTTCGATTGGTCGGGGGTGATTGCGAGCCTTTTCTACCAGGGTCACAATTACTTCGGCCAGTGGTTTGAGCATTACGATCCGCGACTGCACGACGCCATCAGCGGTCCGGTTGAAGAGTTTGTCTCCACCGATGGCGGGCTCGGCTACGCGCAGGCGAAGCCCGGAGAAACGTTCGTCAAAATTGGAGTCGGCGTGCTGCGCAAACCCGATAACCGGAAATACAGCTTTGCCCGACCCTACGACGTCGTAAATTCAGGCCGGCGCATCATCCGGCCGGAGTCCGACAGGGTTGAATTCGTGCATGAATTGTCGGACGGCGAAGGGTATGCGTACGTTTACCGCAAGACGGTTCGACTCGAAAGGAACAAGCCTGTGCTGGTGATCGAGCACAGGCTCAAGAACACCGGGCTTAAGACGATTGAGACCAGCGTTTACAATCACGACTTTTTCATGATCGATCGCCAGCCGACAGGGCCAAATATAATGGTGCGCTTCGCCTTTGCACCTGCTGCAACAGATGATCTGAAGGGACTGGCGGAGATTCGGGGTCACGAGCTGGTCTACTTGCGTAATTTGCAGAAAGGGCAATCGGTGGCAACCGACATCACGGGATTCAGCAACGACCCGAGTGACAACGAGGTTCGAGTCGAGAACCACAAAACGGGCGCTGGCGTACGAGAAACGGGCGACCATCCGCTGTCCCGATTACATTTATGGTCCATCCGAACCACCGTCTGTCCGGAAGCCTATATCGATTTGAAGATCGCGCCCAAACAGGAGGCGCGTTGGCGGATTGCTTACTACTTCTACGTGGAGCAGCCTTCCAGGCCGCAATGACGGCTTTCGAGCCGGTATCCTGTCGGGCCGGTGAGAATGCAAATACGCTAAGGTTCGACATATGCGTCCGGTACCGAAGAGAGTGCTCCTTTCCTGGAGCAGCGGCAAAGATAGCTGCTGGGTGTTGCGTTTGCTCTTCGAGCAGCACGACGTGCAGGTTGTAGCGCTTCTGACCACCTTCAACAGCGCTTTCGACCGTGTCGCGATGCACGCCGTCCGGCGTCCGTTGGTGCAAGCGCAAGCCGATCGTGTGGGCCTGCCTCTCTGGCCGGTCGAATTGCCCTGGCCGTGCTCGAACGCCTCCTATGAAAACCTGTTGCGTCCAGTTTGCGAACGCGCGGTGCGGGAGGGAATCACGGCGGTCGCTTTCGGCGATCTTTTTCTTGAAGACATTCGCGCGTACCGGGAACGTCAGTTGCTCGGCACCGGCCTCGAGCCCCTGTTCCCGCTCTGGCACCTTTCTACAGCACAGCTCGCGAGGGATATGATCGCGGCGCGTGTGAAAGCCCTCGTGACGTGCGTCGATCCCCGCAAGCTCGATCAATCGTACGCTGGCCGCCTCTATGACGACGCGTTTCTCGCGGAGTTGCCCACGGAAGTAGATCCGTGCGGCGAGAACGGCGAGTTCCACACTTTTGTCTATGACGCGCCAGTATTCAGCTCACCCATTCAAATCGAAGGCGGCGAAGTCGTCCACCGCGACGATTTCATCTTTGCCGATGTGAAGCCGGCTGCTGCGAAACCGGGGGATCCGGTGCGGCCGTCGCGCGCTTCAGCCCATCCAACTCCGTCAACAGGCGCTGCCACACCTTCCGATTTTTCTTCGTCGTGATGGGTGCATTTAAGTCGGCGTAATAAGCCAGAATATTGTGAGCCGTTGCGGGCGGCACGTCCGCGAAGTTCGTCTGCGCCAGCATATCCAGCCAGTACGCATACGTCTGGTCCTGCAGCTTATATTGGCCCGGTCGCGTCACCACGCCCACATCGAAATTCTTGTTTTCCAGTCGCAACGCGCGGGCTTCGTTCAATTGGCCATGGTACTCTCGCGTTGCTACCGCGAAGCTCTTCATGAAAAGAGTTTCCACTGGAGGCGTCGTGGCACGATACTTTAAAACTTTCAGATTCCCTATCGGCGGGAGCACCTTCACTAGAAAAGCGATGATTCTGTCCAGCAACGATGGACGGTCGTAGCGCTTCCCCCACTCCCGCTCATAGCTCGAACGGCGCATCACGTATAAAAATTCTCTCTTCGTCATGCCCGGCCGCGTCTTCCGGATTTCGTCTTCATGCTCGGCCCATGCGACCCGGGTAAAAAAGGGAATAAGCGTGCTCAGCGTATGGCGGTAGGATCCAATCGCTTTATCGAAGTCGGGGACCATCCGTGCCACTTCGAATCCATATGTCTCCCGGAATGCTCGTTCAAGCAGCGGCTGCGGCACATTGAAGCCAATAAAATCGTGATACGCTCCGGGAGCATAGTTTCCCTTGGCAGTTTGTTCCACGTCGAAGCCATACTCGGTCTGGAGATGAGCGTAAGGGTCGTCCTCATAATTGACGACGTTGCCGTACTTGCGCCGCAACTTTGGATACAGCAGCGGCTCTCCGACATTCGTGGCGAGTCGATGGCCGTCATTGTCGGAGGCGTAATGCGATAAGCTGCCGAGCGCGAAGGCATATTCATCCAGCGTTTGCGAATCCGCGATCAGCGTCTGAATCAGATCGCCCGTTCGAGCGTAATGTGTCAAATCGCTGAAATACCCATTGCCGTGCGGGTAGTAGCCCATGTCTTGCATAATTGCGCCACCGTAGGCGTAACTATGCGCTTCTTTTAGCTGCTGTGGAGTGGCGCGTGGAAAGCGTTTGAGCAAAGCCGGTCTGATTCCGGTGAACCAAAGCGCATCGACCAGCGCTTCGTGCGACAGCACCGAATAAGCAAGCGAGGATTGGGCCGCCGCAAACGCAAAGAGCAGGATCACCGCTCTCTGGAATCGGCGCCGTGATCTCACGCGATCGAGGAATACTACTGCCGGGCGGCTTCGGCAAAGTTGGTGCGACTGGTCTTCAATTCTCCGAGCTCCCTCACTAACCGTTTCCATTTGTCCGGATGCTTTTTCGTATGGAGTGGAGCATTGAGATCGCTGTAGTAGCTTAGCAATTCTGCTGCGATCGAAGGCGTAACCGTGCGAAAATCCTTCGACGCCAGCTTGTCCAGCCAAAACGCCTGTACATCGTCGTCCAAACGATAAGCTCCCGCCGGCGTGATTGTCCCCACGTCGTAGTTCCGGTTTTCGAGGCGAAGCAGGTTGTTCTCCGAATCCTCGAGGGTTCCGCGGTACTGCTTGACTGCGCGGTCGAAGCTCTGCATGAACAGCTTCTCCACCGGCGGCGTCGGCATCTTGAACTTAAGCGCCCTCAACGGACCGATCGGCGGCAATAATTTCACAAGAACAGCCAGCGTTCGCTCCCCAGCCGAGGGGCGCTCGTACGTTTTGCCCCAGTTTCGCTCGTAACTCGACCGCTTCATCACGTACACAAATCGATCTCGTGTGACGCCGGGCTGCGCTCTCTGGATGTCATCCTTCCGCGCCGCCCATGCAACTCGGGTAGCCATTGGGATGGTGTTGCTCACCGCGTGACGGTAAGACTCGATGGCGCGGTCGAAATCGTCGAAGACGTCCTGCAGCTCCAAGCCATACGTATCGCTGAATGCTTTGGCGAGCACGGTTTTAGAAACGTAAAAGCCGATAAAATCGTGGTACGCTTGCGGCGCGAAATTTCCCTTCGCAACTTGAAGCACGTCGAAGCCAAACTCAGTCTTTAGATGCCCCGCCGGGTTGTCTTCATACGTAATCACGCTGCCGTACTTGCGCTGGAGTTTCGGATAGAGTATCGGTTCCCCCAAATTCGTGGCGTAACGATGTCCATCCAGATCGGATACATAGTGCGACAACGCCCCTAGCGCGAATGCCAGCTCGTTCAAATCGTTCGATTCATTCACGAGTGCAACGATAAAATCGCCGGTCCGCACATAATGCGTCAAATCGCTGAATTGCGGGGACCCATGCGGATAGTACCCGAGATCTTGAATGATGGCGCCCCCGTACGCGAATCCGTGCGCCTTCTTAAGCTCTTCCGGAGTTGCGTTCGGAAATCGCTCGAGCAGCGCCGGCTTAAGCTTCACGTCCCACAAAGCGTCCACAATCGCTTCGTGAGACAAGACCGAATAGGCCCGACACGGGATTATGCCTAGAAGTGCAAGACAAACAACAGTACTCCAGCGCAAGAGGCCGGATAGGGCAGAGTGCATGTCTCTCTTCTCATCGACAGATCGACGCGCACTCGATGCAGCCGTTACTCCCCGGTGTGAATCAGCTCCAACAAAAAAGGCGCGAGTGAGCGAACTCACCGCGCCTGTGCTGGCAAACTAGATCTTTGTTAATTGTTGTTCACTTCGACGTTGATCGTCTTCGGCTTTGCCACTTCCTTTTTGGGTAGCGTAATCGTCAAAACGCCGTTCTTGTAATCGGCTTTGACTTTTTCGCCGTCAATGGTCTCCGGCAGACTGAAAGCTCGCACGAAGCTGCCGTAGCTGCGTTCGATGCGATGGAAGCCCTTGTGCCCGTTCTTCTGCTGTTCGAACTGGCGCTCACCCTTCAGGGTCAGTGTGCCGTTCTCCAGCTGAATTCCCACTGACTTCGGCTCCACGTCCGGAATATCGGCCTTCAAAACAACCTCGTTCTCGGTTTCATAGATATCCACGGCCGGCGACCACGGGCGGGAAGCCGGTTCGCTGAACAGCCGGGATAGAGAATCCTGGAACAGGCGCAGGCCAGCCGGAAAATCATCAGCTTCGGTGGTTAACGGGTTGTATCGAATCATTGGCATGTTAGTTGTCCTTTCCTATCCAGTTCCCTGGATACAACCCCATCATACAATCTGCGTCGACTAGTGTCAAGTATTTTGAGCGAAACGTGTCAACTCCGCAAAGAACTCGATTTTTCAGCAGGCGGCTACCGCCCGCCCCCTAAACTGATAGCGGCGGGGAGACTGAGCACGCTGGGTCGCATCCACGTCCCTTGCACTGTGCCCAGCGAATCGGAGGGCGGCTGTTCAGCGCCGGGATGCCGCTTGTCTGCCTCGATGGGGCGATGTTCCGTTCGATGGAACACTTTCATGGTGTTAAAGCCCAGAAAAACTACATTCGATCGCACGACGTCATTTCCTAAGGCAATCAGGGCGCGAACAAACCGGGACTGGCGCCTACGCCCGGAATCGGCCGGAACACCAGCCGCGGTTTCGGGGTGTCGGCAGTCGTTCAGATGCAGTACCGCAACCATTCCATCGGTGACCGCCCGCCGCGCCGGCTCACCCGCCGTTGCGGTGGAACCACGTTGCAATGTGGAACCACGTTGCAATAAAGAGGCGGACTGCAGGCATCCCGTGAAGGTTAGATCGTTTACTACTTTGGCTCGTTCATTGTCGATCCGTGGGTCGGTTGCATGCGTCAAATGCATTCGCAGGAACTTGTAGCCCACGTCCTCGGTCGCCGCGCTCAACCATACATTGGATTGCTGTTCCCACAGCCGCAGATGATGGCGCTTTGAAAACGTGTCGAGGCTCTTCTCATAGGCCGCATCCGCGTATTTCCCGTTCAACGTCAATTTGCCCATTGGCGCCATGCTGTATCCGATTCGCTGCACCAGGCTGTGATACATGCGATACACGCAGAGTGCGGACCTCTTTTGTGGACCTGTCCATCCCGCTGCGTAGAACGCCCGGTCGAGCTGCGCGCGGCTGCCAACAAACAGAATGTTGATCAGGTCTGAAGGATGGCCGGATTCCCTTGTTGCCGCTGGTTCGAGCGAGCTATTCAGTAGTGGACGGACGCTGGTAATATCGTCCGCGGAGAGAGAAGCGAGACCCGGCGGGTCCTTGCTGAAGCCGTTGGTGTGGGCCGGGGCTGTCAACTGCAGAATCATTTCCGTGCCGGCAGGGAAATAGATCTCCGGATCCGGCGACCGCGCGATCAGAAATTTGATGGCGAGAGCAGGCACGGCCGTCGCCGGTGCGAGATACAGAAACGACAATGCATACGCCGAAATGCTGGAGGAGAGATTCGCCGATGGGTAGATTCCCCCTACCTTTCCCTGCGCATCCACCCGTTCCTTAGCCGTTTCCACTTCAACCAAGCGCGTCTGGACAGGGATCGTTTCGCCATCCGGAAGCCGAATGGTGTCAAAGCGGTACGTGAGGCCTGCGCGGCGATGCTTCAGCCCCAAGCCCAGACGCTGAACACTCTCTATCTCGCCCAAAGCAACGGCTCCTTGCGGGATACACAGTCGTTCTTGCACAAACACGGGTGCAATCACCGCACCCTGAACGCGATCACCGGGGTGAGAAATGCGGGATCCTGTCGCGCCGGCAAGCCGTACCTCGACAGTGGTGCCCGCCGGTAGCTCCTCCCCCCGTAAAGGAACGGGGACGACCGCGAACACTGCTGCCGAACACGCCAGGACGATTACGCTCTTCAGCATTCGAGGCTGCACTGTTACGTTAGCCTACCTTTCGCCGTTCGCTTGTAAGACTTGTGTAATTTAACACATACTGCGTTAGGTCTCTATCCACGCACCCCTCATCGGCGTAAAACCTGAGTCTTTTTGAAAACGGTGTTTAGCAATTCTCGATTGACACTCCGCGTGTGCGCTTCTACTTTGATGGAAGGCCCTAAATGCATTCCACGACCGAACGACCCATCTCCGTCGCCGGCGCGCCATCCCTAGGGAAACAAGAAATTCGCAGCGTGGTTGAAGAAGCGCTGCAAAGCACTCCCTTCATCGATGTGCACACCCATCTGTTCATGCCGTCTCTCGGCAACCTCGGGTTGTGGGGAATTGACGAGCTGATTACGTATCACTATCTGGAGGCGGAGCTGTTCCGTTTCTCCACGGTTACGCCCGCACAGTACTGGTTGCTCAACAAGCGCGAGCAGGCGGATCTGATCTGGACCACGCTGTTCGTCGAAAACACGCCGGTTTCGGAAGCCAGGCGCGGTGTCATCGCAGTTCTGGACGCTTTTGGTCTGGACACGCGCGCCGAAGATCTCACCGAGGCTCGCGAATTCTTTGCGGAACAAAAGCTCGAGCAGCACATCGAGCGGGTGCTGCAGCTCGCAGGCATCAGCGAAGTCGTAATGACGAACGATCCGCTCCATCCCGAGGAGGGGCCGCTGTGGGAGCGCCGCGCCGAGCGCAACTCCCAATTTCACGCCGTGCTGCGCCTCGATCGAATTCTGAACGGGTGGAATCAGCACTGGCAAACACTCGCCGCAAAAGGTTATCGCGTCACGGAGAACCTCAGCTCCGAAACCCTGTCCGAGGTTCGTCGTTTTCTCGCCGATTGGTGCGGTCACATGCGCCCCGTCTATATGGCGTGCTCTCTGCCAGACACCTTTGCCTATCCCGAAGACAGCGCGCGTGGACGCCTTCTGAAGGAAGCCATCCTCCCGTCCTGTCGCGAGTTCGACCTTCCGCTTTCACTCATGATTGGCGTTCGCTACCAGGTGAATCCCGCGGTGAGGCTCGCCGGGGATGCAGTCGGCAAAGCGGATCTCAGGGCCGTGGAACGGATGTGCGTTGAATGTCCTGCAAATCGCTTCCTCATCAGTGTGCTCAGCCGCGAGAACCAGCATGAACTCTGCGTCTATGCGCGCAAATTCGCCAACCTTCTGCCGTTTGGCTGCTGGTGGTTCCTCAACAACCCCTCCATCGTGGAGGAGGTGACCCGGGAACGGATTGAGATGTTGGGTTTTAGCTTCATCCCACAGCATTCCGACGCACGCGTGCTTGAGCAAGTCATCTACAAATGGAAGAACACGCGTCGGACCCTGGCGCCTATTCTCACCAATACTTATCAGCTCCTCGCCGAAGATGGCAGGGCGGTGAGCAGGGATGTCATTCAGCGGGACATCGTGCGGCTCTTCCGGAGCAATTTTGAGAACTGGGTCAACTTGCGAGCCGCCCACGGCGGATACGGCGCCGCTTAAACGGCGTCAGGCGCCGGATTTCGAATCGGAACTGAGCATTGAGTGCAGAAATTGTGTAATCGACAAGGTCAGCGCTCGCGGATACTCGGTATCCATCATGGCTAGCGCCTGCCCGCGAACGATGGGGCGGTCGCGCACTCGGAACAATCGATAAAAATGCTGCTGGCCTCCGAGTGCTGCTTCGGGGAGAATGCTGTAACCGAAGCCGCTCTCCACCAGCTTCTTGATCACCTCCGTATCATCGGCTTCCATAATGACTGTCGGTGTGATGTTCAGGGC
>JAVKSW010000009.1:0-18185 GCA_039583505.1 Bryobacteraceae bacterium
GCGTGGTTGCGGGCGAAATTACCACCAAGACCTATGTTGACGTTCCGAAGTTGGTTCGCGGTGTGATCCAACACATCGGGTACACGGACGCCGCCATGGGGTTCGATTGCAAAACATGCGCGGTGGTAAACATGATCCAGTCGCAATCGCCTGACATCGCGATGGGTGTGGACACCGGTGGAGCGGGCGACCAGGGGCTCATGTTTGGCTACGCGTGCGATGAGACTGCGGAGCTGATGCCGCTCCCCATCATGATGGCGCACAAACTCGCGCGGCGGCTGAGTGAAGCGCGGCGGGAAGGTGAGCTGCCGTATCTCCGACCCGACGGCAAGAGCCAGGTGAGCGTGGAATATGTGGACGGCCGGCCGAAGCGTATCGACGCAGTGGTGATCTCGACGCAGCACGACGACGAAGTGACCACGGAACAGCTTCGCGCCGACATTGAGAAGTTCATCATCAGGCCAGTGGTTCCATCGGCGATGGTGGATTCACACACCAGGCTGCACATCAATCCGACAGGCCGGTTTGTGATTGGCGGACCGCACGGCGATACGGGTCTCACCGGGCGAAAGATCATCGTCGATACTTACGGCGGCATGGGACGCCACGGCGGCGGCGCATTCTCGGGCAAGGATCCGACGAAGGTGGACCGCTCGGCGTGCTACATGGCGCGCTATGTCGCGAAAAACCTGGTGGGTTCGGGACTCGCCGAGCGCGCCGAAGTGCAACTGGCCTATGCCATCGGCGTGGCGGAACCGGTCTCGGTGATGGTCAACACCTTCGGCACCGGAAAGGTGGAAGACTCACGTCTGGCTGAGATGGTGCGCGAAAACTTTGTTCTGACTCCCGCCGGCATGATTCAGCACTTGAATTTGCGACGACCGATTTATCGCAAGACAGCGGCATTCGGGCATTTCGGCCGCACGGAAGACACCTTCACTTGGGAAGCCACCGATAAAGCCGAGACATTGCGCGAAAGTGCGCAGCTTACCGCGGCAGCCGTTTAGCAGGCGCGCGGCGCGCGGCCCATGCGACGACGGGCCCAATGAGCCTACGCCTACAAAGCCGGAAGGAAGCTGAAGTATGTCGAGCACCATCGGGACGATACCTTCGGATGTAAAGGATCTCGCGCTCGCCGGGCGCGGCAAGCGGCGCATCGAGTGGGCGTTTCAATCGATGTGCGTGATGCAGGCGATCCGCAAGCACTTCATCAAAGCGCAGCCGTTCGCTGGCATTCGCATCGGCGCGTGCCTCAACGTGACGCCCGAGACCGCTAACCTGATGATCACGCTGCGCGACGGCGGCGGTAGTTTGGTGCTTTGCTCGGCAAATGCACTCGCGATACAAGATGATGTCGCGGCCAGCCTCGTGAAGGACTACTGCATTCCTGTATTCGCGATGAAAGGGGAAGGCGGCGCGCTATTCAGCTCACATGTGGATGCTGTCCTCAGTCACAAGCCCCAAATCACCATGGATGACGGGTACTGTCTGCTTACGGCACTCCACGCGCGACACCCCGAGTCGTTGGAGGGTGTGATGGGGGGAACTGAAGAGACCACGACCGGCGCCGTTCGCCTGCGGCGCATGGCCAACGAGGGCCAGTTGCACTATCCCGTTGTGGCCGTGAACGATGCGCAGACCAAACAGCTTTTCGATAACCGTTACGGCACGGGCCAGAGCACGGTGGATGCCATCGTGAGGTGCACGAATGTTCTGCTTGCCGGCCTCAACTTTGTGGTGATCGGCTACGGCATTTGCGGGCGCGGCGTTGCGCTGCGCGCGCGGGGGTTGGGTGCAAACGTGATCGTCACCGAAATTGACCCGATACGGGCCTTGATGGCTTCGATGGATGGATATCGAGTCACCGCCATGGGCGACGCGGCGACTCTGGGCGATGTTTTCGTCGCCGTGACCGGTTCGAAAAGCGTGATTGGGCGCGAACATTTCGAGAAACTGAAAAACGGCGCGATCCTCTGTAACGCGGGACATTCGAACGTGGAGATCGATCTCGAAACCTTGGCGCAGATTGCCTCTTCACGGCGGCAGACGCGCGACCTGGTAGAAGAGTTTGCGATGCGCGACGGGCGCCGCATCTATCTTTTGGGTGAAGGACGGGTGATCAACATCGCGGCAGCCGACGGCCATCCCGCTTCGGTGATGGACATCTCATTCGCGAATTCGGCGCTAAGTGCGGAATACTTGGTGAAGAACCGGCCCTCGCTCGCCAACCTCGTATATGGCGTCCCTGGTGACATCGACCGGCAAGTAGCAAAAATGAAGTTAGAATCGATGGGCGTGAAGATGGACCGGCTGACGGTAGAGCAGGAGCAGTACCTCGGTAGCTGGTCCGACCTCGCTCAACCAAGCGGCTGACAGGCAAGCGGCTGACAAAAAAGTAGAAGGAAAAACATTGGCAACAGCAGTAGATTGCAAACGCTCAGTCGAAATCGAGATTCCGCTCGACGAAGTGGAACGCGCGAAAGATCGGGTGACGAATTCCATCAAGGAGCGCGTGCGGCTTCCGGGATTTCGTCCCGGCAAAGCACCGCTCAGCATGATTCAATCGCGCTTTGAAGGCGAGATCCGCCACGAGGTTCTGGAACTGCTTCTTCCCCAGGCCTTCCGCAACCGCGTGCAAAAAGAAGAGTTGAAGGTGGTGGGAACGCCGGACATTTCGGACCTGAAGTTCGAGCCCGGGCAGCCTATCCGCTTCAAGGCGGAGTTCGAAGTGGCGCCTGAGTTCGAGTTGGGCGATTATCGTGGAATTGCTGTCAAATACGAAGAGCCGACGGTGACCGACGACGAAGTCGAGAAACGCCTCGACGGCATGCGGGAGAACAAGGCCGAATATCCGAATCTGGATCCGCGTCCCGTCGAAGACGGCGATTACGTGCTGGTCCATTTGAAGTCGCTTTCCGGGCTCGCCGAGCCGATCGATCAGGATGTGCAGATTCAGGTGGGCGGGGAAGAAACGCTGCCCGCGTTTAACGACGCGCTGATCGGGGCCAGTCCGGAAGAAACCAAGCAGGTTGACATCGCCTACCCCGAGGACTACGGTCAGGAGCGCCTGGCGGGGAAGACGGTGCAGTTCGAGCTGATGCCGAAGTTTGTACGGCGAAAGGAACTGCCCGCGCTCGACGACGAATTTGCGCGCGATCTCGGCGACTATCAGACTCTCGATGAGCTGAAGGACGCGATCCGCAAAACTATTTTTCACGAGAAGCAGTATCTGGCGCAGCAGGCGGCCAAGGAAGAGCTGATCGACAAGCTGGTGACCAGCAGCGATTTTCCCGTTCCGGAGGCGTACGTCGACAAGCAAATTGAGAATCAGGTTCGCATGCAGATCCGCGATCTGGCCGGGCGGGGTGTCGACCCGAATACGATCAAGCTCGATTGGGAAAAGGTAAAGGAAAGCCAACGCGATAAGGCGGCTCGCAACGTGCGCGCCTCACTCCTCCTCGAGCGAATTTCCGAACGTGAGAGTATTCACGCGACCAAGGAGGAAGTGGATCGCGAGCTGCAGCGGATTGCGCGGCAGGAACGCGAGGCTGTGCCGGTGACGCGAGCGCGGCTCGAGAAGGAAGGCACCCTCGGGCGAATCGCGGACCACATCCGGACAGAAAAGACCCTGCATTTTCTGTTTGAGCAGGCACAGAAGGGGGCCTGACGCGGCAAACTGCCCTGTTGGGGTGGTTATTCCTCCGCCTTGATGATGCTGATTGCACCGTTCCGCTCGAGGATGGCGTACTTGATTTGGCTCAGAGCCTTCACTCCCTTCGTGCGCGCTGCGGCCATCACGTCCATGTCCTGCAATCGCATACTCTCCATTACTTCCATCTGCCATTGACCGTCCTTCAGCACGACAAGCGGGGTACCGTCGACCACGGCTCCGAAACGAGGGAAGCGCACCTTCAACCATGAGACCAGCCGGTGCATCAATCCAACCGTAATCACAGCGCAAACGGAATTCGTCTCCGAGCGGTCGTCCCCCACCGTCGCAAGAATGATCACTCCACCTATAAGAAAGATGATCACGAACTCGAACGGGGTCATTTGCGCGCCGGGACGGCGGCTCAGAACACGAACCGTTAAAAGCAGGAAAAAATATCCTATGACGGCGTGGATCACAGTGTACATAAGAAGTTACTGTGGTGCCAGCTTCACGGCATCACGAAGAGGTGCAGCTTTAATTTCTCCGACCCCGGCACTTGCATCTGTAAATCGAAGATACCGGGTGCGGTTGGCTCCAGCTCGAACTCGACCGCAGCGGGAACCGTGGTAGCCGAAAAAGTGTAAAGAATCCCGTCCTGCCCCACGACCGAAGCCTCGGGCTGCGGAACCACGCGCTGATTGCCCAGAGACTTAATAAAGCTGTCGCTTATCCAAAGCTGGATCTTTCCGTCGCGGATGGCGGTTGGTCCGAACTCGATGCGCAAGATAGACGGCGTACTGAAGCGTTCGATACGCTCATATTTCACATCCATAACTCCGTCGTTCGTGCGCGCATGCGCATTGGCGAGAAAGCCACGCCCAAAACAACCGAGAAGGTCGGCGACCACAATCGCCGCGAACACCATCCACAAAACCCGGGTAAAGCGCCACCATTTGCGCTGAAACTCGAGGTCGGAGCCCACCGCAACTTCGTCATTGACCTTAGGGACGGTATCCTCGACGGGCTTGGTCTTGGGGTATGAAGCCATATTGCGCCCTAAGACTCCTTCGATGCCTCAATGATGCTGATTTCACCATTGCGCTCAAGAATTGCGTAGTCAATCTGGTCTAGCCGCTCCAGGCCGTTATCCCGAGCCATCGCCATAACATCGTCATCTTGTATACGCATCCTCCTCATGGTCTCGATTTGCCACTCACCTTTCTTCAGGAGAACCAATGGCGTCCCATCTACAAGACGGCCAAATGCAGCCGAACATTGCCTCAGCCACGCGATAACGAAGTGAGTCACTGCGATCGTAATGATAATGATCAATGCGTTACTCAGAGACCGATCGTTTCCCACCATCGGCGTGAGAGTCAGGCCGCCAATGAAAAAGATGAAAACAAATTCAAAAGGGGTAATCTGTTTACCTGGACGCCGGCCGGCTGTCCGCACCATCAGCACCAGAAAGCAGTACCCAAAAACAGCTCTGAACACTGCGGCCATACAGGATTCACTCCGTTAGAATTTCCAAGCGGAATTAGATTACCGCGCAAAACCAGCAGTTCCGGCCTTATTGCGCTTGGCCGCTGGCCTGCAGCGGCGCTGAAATGGACTCAAGAGATTTCCCCTCGGCGTCGATGCCCAGCTTTAGTTCTGTACCAGCCGCCAAAAGCATCAACACCGCCCCGAGGATATAGCCCCAAAACAGTTCTGTGCGGCTGCCGGAAGAGATCAACTTGGCAAACAGGATCGGCGCGCCCACGCCCCCGGCAAGCGTTCCTATGGCATAGAAAATGGAGATGGCAAACGCGCGCACCTCCAGAGGAAACACCTCGCTGACCGTCAGATAGGCGGAGCTCGCCGCCGAAGAGGCGATAAAGAATATAGCCATGAACCACATATCTTGCCCGATCGGTCCTGCATGACTGCCCCGAAACATCAGGGCAGAACCAATCATTAGTAATCCTGACAATCCGTAAGTGCCTGTGATCATTTTCTTTCTTCCGATCGAATCGAAGAAGCGGCCCAGAATAAGCGGCCCCACGAAGTTACTAAGTGCCAAAGGCAGGATGTAAATGGATACGTGCTCGCCTTTCACTTTAAAGAACTGCGCTAGTACCAATCCATAAGTGAAGAAAACCGCATTGTAGAAAAAGGATTGGCCGACCATGAGAGAGAGGCCGAGCACGGATCGCTTGGGGTGGTCGCGGATCATTGCCTTCCACACATCTGAGAGGGGGGTGTGATCGCGAGCCACGATCTTTATACTTCCTTCGGGATCTTTCAGATCCCCTTCCTCTTCCCTGACCTTTTGCTCCACTTCGCTAACGATTGCTTCCGCCTCTGCTTCGCGGCCCCGGAGCATGAGCCAGCGCGGGCTCTCGGGCACCGACTTTCGCAGGAACAAAATCACTAGGCCGAGCAGCGCACCGATACCGAAAGCAAACCGCCAGCCGAACGTGGGCGAGACGAAACTGGAATTTAAAAGGAGCAGAGTGCCGGCTGCGCCAAGCGCAGCGCCGATCCAAAATGTTGCATTAATTACCAGGTCCACATTGCCTCGCACGGCTCTGGGAACCAACTCGTCGATGGCTGAGTTTATTGCGGCGTACTCTCCACCGATCCCCGCGCCCGTCAGGACTCGGAACAGTAGAAAACTCCCAAAACCCCACGAAAAGCCGTCGCCGCGGTTGCGGAAAGATAGACCGCGAGCGTAATCAAGAACAGCTTTTTACGGCCGAGCCGGTCCGTCAGCCAACCGAAGAAGAGCGCACCGATAACGGCCCCAGCCAAGTAGCCCGTCGCGCTTGCGCCGACCTCCAGACTGGTCAGACCAAGCGCCTTCTGATCCTTCAGCACGCTCGCCAATGAACCGGCAAGCGTGACCTCC
The DNA here is from genome assembly GCA_039583505.1 of Bryobacteraceae bacterium. Taxonomy (GTDB): domain Bacteria; phylum Acidobacteriota; class Terriglobia; order Bryobacterales; family Bryobacteraceae; genus Bog-105. The sequence continues at coordinate 6,546 of JAVKSW010000009.1, forward strand.
AGCCCATCTAAAAGCCAGGTGATTCCCAGCGCAATGACCATCTTGGAATGCCAAGGGCTCCATGGGAGACGATCCAGCCGCTGAGGAACGTTGGTTTCGAATTGCTGCACATTCCAGTGGTTACTCTGAAAAGGTACAAAAGAGAACTGGGCACATCCCGTAAGAACTGCTTCGAGTACCGGAGTCACTCGTAGCTGTTGCACACTAATTCATGTTGTCGGTAGTCTCTGGGCTCGCGCATCAGCAGGGCGAAAAACAGCAGGCCCGTAAACGCGATTCCTGCAAGCCCGAGAAAGGCCGTGTTATAGCCGAAGCTTTTGACCACGAAGCCAGCCAGGAAATTGCTCAGGAAGGCGCCCACGCCGAGCGCGGCTTGAATCACGCCCTGCAACAAATTGAAGCGCCCGGTTCCTTTTGCCAAATCGGAGATGATGATCACCCAAAGAACTCCGAAGATTGCCGCCCCCACTCCGTCGAGACTCTGTACTGCAAGAAGATAGACCGAGCCTTTGCCCAACGTGTAAAGCACGCCCCGCAAGGTTAACACTGCGAAACCTACCAGAAAGAGAGGCTTACGGCCCCAAGGATCAGCTAACTTGCCTGTCAGGAAGGCGACCGGGATCATTACAAATTGAGCGGCCACGATACACGCCGACATATAGAGAGACGATTTGCCGCCCTTGCCCTTCGAGAGCAGCTCCCCTACCAGCGGAAGCATGGCCGCGTTCGCGAAGTGGAATAGCACGACGGAAATCGTAAAGATCCTCAGGCTGCTGTCATGCAGCAAGTCACGGAAGCTCGCTATGCATGCGCATTCACCGCTGCTCGCCTTGCTTGATGCCTCAACGTTCGATGCGCGAGCGGCCTCGTTATCGATGTCTTGCGAGCGTATTGTCGCGGCGGCGCACATCGTTGCCGCCGCGACCATGGCCGAAGAGTAGAAAATCCACTTCTGTCCCAGCCAGGTGCCGACTGCACCTGCGATCAGAGCAAAGCTCACGTTACCGGCATGATTAAACGTTTCGTTACGACCGATGCGCCGCGACAGTTTTTGTTTCCCGACGATCCCCAGCGAAATGGCGGCAATGGTAGGAGGGAAAACCGTCGCTGCGATACCAATGGCGATCTGCGTAAGAATCTCTGTTGGCTCATTGCGCGATCGCACAATTCCGAAACAGCCAACAGCAACCAACGCAGCGGCGTCAATGATGAGCCATTTCTTATGTCGCGACCAATCGACCAGCCAACCGGCCGGCGCTTGTGCCAGGACCGAGGCGATGCTCTGAGCCGATACCACCACACCGACGCTGGCTGGATTCCAATGGCGAGCTGCCATGAGATAGATGGCAAGAAACGGACCAATGCCCGTGTTCACATCGGCCATAAAGAAGTTCAGCCAATCGAGCCCGTGTAGGCTTTGTTTTTGACTGTTTGCCATTTATCTTCTTTTCGAAAAGTCAAAAGATGACGGAATTCCTCGGTGCATCGCATTGGCACGCTGCCGCTATTTGGCTCATTTCGCTTGCTTCCATCGCTTTGGTTCTCATCCGGCCCAAAGGCTTGCCGGAGGCTTGGTGGGCGGCAGCTGGCGCCTGTCTGCTCGTGCTCCTCCGGTTGATTTCACCCGTTTCGGCCGCCCACGCCATTGGCAAGGGAATCGATGTCTATCTGTTTTTGATCGGCATGATGATCATGTCGGAGCTCGCACGGCGGGAAGGTGTCTTCGACTGGGTGGCCGGGCATGCTGTCCGTGCTTCCAAAGGCTCTCGCGCTCGCCTTTTCCTTTTGATCTACGCTGTCGGCATTCTGGTAACAGTTTTCCTGTCGAATGATGCAACCGCGGTCGTCTTGACTCCCGCCGTCCTGGCGGCTGTGCGCGCCGCGGAAGCAGAACCATTACCCTATCTACTCATCTGCGCATTTATCGCCAATGCGGCAAGCTTTGTGCTTCCCATCTCCAACCCCGCAAATCTGGTTGTATACAGCGGCGGTATGCCACCCCTCGGCCATTGGCTGCTCACGTTTGGCTTACCATCGCTGGTTTCCATTCTCATAACCTTTCTTGTCCTGCGCTGGCTGGCCAACAGACTTCTGCACGGTCCGGTCAAAACGAATATAGACGGGCAGCCGCTGTCGCCAACGGGCAAACTGACGCTTTACGGCATTGCTTTTCTCGCCATCGCGCTGATGACCGCCTCGGCGTTGAATTTCGATCTGGGTGCTCCAGCCTGCCTGTCCGGGCTTCTCGTCGCCTCTGGTGTATCGATAGGCGATCGCCATACGCCCAAAGATGTTGCGAAAGGGATCTCGTGGAGCATCCTGCCGCTGGTAGCGGGGCTCTTCGTGATCGTCGAGGCGATGAATGCCGCGGGCGCCCTGGATCTCGCTATTCACGCCTTCCGGCAAATGGAAACCTGGCAGCCCTTTCGCGGCGCGCTCGCTTCCGGATTCTGCGTCGCTCTCATTTCGAATCTGATGAACAATCTTCCCAGCGGCTTGATTACTGGAGCAGCCGTGAAGGCCGCCGGGGCCACTGGTCCACTCCGGAATGCGGTCCTAATTGGAGTCGATCTAGGCCCGAATCTCTCCGTCACCGGATCGCTGGCAACCATCCTTTGGTTGATCGCCATCCGGCGCGAGGGCCAGCACGTAGGATTTTGGAATTTCCTGAAATGGGGAGTGCTGGTCATGCCTCCGGCGCTCGTCCTCGCCATCCTGGCCGTCCTGCTCAGTCCACGAACTTAGTCCGGAATCGAGGCCATTTTTTTGGAGAATTGCCGACCATCGCACCCGATCTCAGTGCCCTCCGATGCGGTCGCGCGCAACTCGTCCCAGCTCATAGCTTCGCAGCCGCTCGGTGGATGCGGAGGGATATCCACTCCACACACCCCGCCAAATTCCGCCAGGTATGCGAGCCGGAGTTCGTTTGAAACCTCTTTGAGCGCTTCCGTCAGACGGATGATCGCGTCCTCCTTCTCGTCGGACTTTCCGAGCGCTAGCTCCGCTGGTTCGCCATCTCCGAGTGACGCGCGACTCTTTTCGACCTTCGAAATTCGCTATCGCTCTACCGAAAGGGAACCGGCGAGATCCGCCAGCGTGCGAGACTGCTTCCTGGCGTCGAAGTTCTCATAGAACCACGCTCCGGCCGGACTGTACCCCGTTTCCAGTGAGAAGTAACTTTCCACGGCCCTATCGAACTCTGGTTGGGAGCTGGTTACGAAAGCACAACGATAGGGGATGCCACTCTGCCGGAGCACGCGTTCAATCGGAGAATCCGGGGGAACATAGGCCAGCACCGGCCGGCCCATTTGAATATAGTCAAACAGTTTGCTTGGCACCTGAATGGCGGATTGCGGCTGCACCAGCAGAAGTCCATCGGAAGTTTGCATCAGGTGTTGGGCCTCGGTTTGCGCCACGTGATGCGGGAAAATTTCCAGCCATCCTTCACCCTGCGCCCGTTGAACGAACACCTCTGGAGGCATGGAATGGCGGTCCACGGATCCCACAAGTCGGATTTTGATCCGGGAACGTGAAATTCTGCCCGCATCGATGAGCCGAGCAATCGATTCGAGCAAAGGCGTAATATCACGCCCCGCGTATAGCTCGCCGGTGTGGCTGTAGAGCCGGTAGTCGCGCGGGGGCAAGGGCAACGGTTCCAGTCTCTCTTCGGGATCGAAACCATTCCACATCACATGAATCCGGTTTTTTATCGCCGGGTATTCGGATTTCCACGCCTCTGCCATCGCGTCCGTGTTCGCGATCACAACGTCGGCACTCCTCAGAAATACGCGTTCAATCCAGCGGCTTAGTGCGCGATGGAACGGCGAAAAGCCCTTCACCCAGGGACTGAACGCCAGTGGATCGCGGTAGTCGGCAATCCACTTCAGTCCTGAACTTCTCGAAAACTGCCAGGCTGCGAAGTGCGTGCCGACTGGCGGAAAGGTGGAAAAGATCGTAATCTCGGCATCCGCATTTGCGCGCACAAAGCGCCAAGCCGCCTGGCATGCAAGCCGGCCCCACTGAATCCCTGACACGCCAGGTAGAAGAAATCTTCGGATCGCTCTCTCCAACTGCCAGCCGAGGCCGCGCCTTGGACCGCTCTCGAAGGGATCGGGCACATATTCCGCATCGGAGTCTGGCCGCGAGGATTGATCCGCCGCCGTAATTACGTGACAGCGATATCCCATCTCAGGCAGATACCGGGAAAAACGGAATGGCCGCCGCCCTCCCACCGCGTTCTCAGGAGGAAAATGATACGCAAACATGACTATGATGCGTTCCGACATCAGGCTTATTCTTGCAGGTGAATCGCGCTCTGTAGTTTACGAAGGGCCTTGCTCAATCATTGCTGATCGGGCGTTCCACTGGCTTCGATGGGAGCCGCGTGGTGCGACGACAAGAGCTCGTTGAAACGGCTGAGGTCCACTTTTAGCGCCTCATTGAATTTTGCTTCCACCGCCTCCAGTCGCGCCGTCAGAATCCGGAAAACTTCGTAATCCTGCTCGGTCGGAGGATTGTCGCCGGTTTCGATGCTGCGAGCGAGAGCGGCAATCTGGTTGTTCAGCTTGATAGGGAAATTCAGCGGATCTTCATTGGCGCGGTTGCGGACCTGGTAAATCTCTTCCTCGATGGTCGACAGCTTGTCACGCAGCGACGCACCGGCTGAGGAGATGGCGTCATCTTTGGCTTTGCCCGCCCGCTCCTGAGCTTCTTTATTAATGGCCCGGATTTTGATGACCATTTCATCCGCTTGGCTGACCTGGTCGCGCACTCTTGAGGCGAGCTGGAACTGGTCCTGGACCTGGGCGATCGTGACATGCTCCCGCGGGTCCAGCTTCACCACCAGAGGTTGCGTCTGCGATTCGCCATTCGCGGAAACCCGGACCTGATAATTGCCTGGCACGGCGAGCGGACCTTGCTCGGCACGCGCACCCCACATCACTTCGCCTTCAAAAACCGTTGCGCCCGGATAACGCAAGTCCCAAGTGAACCGGTTAGCCCCTGCCTTGCGCCCGGGCGGCACCGTTCGGGGAGGCGCAAAGTCCGAAGCCTCGTCGTCACCCTTCTTCTTCTTCTCCTCCTCAGCCGATCCGACGAACGTCCGGACGAGTTTTCCGCTCGCGTCAAGAATCTCGACGGTGACCTTATCGGCAGGCTTCTTCAGGTAATAGTCCACTTGGGCGGGGCGAAAGGAGCGAACAGCGTCATCCGGTTTGAAAACGTGGAAGGCGGAAGCGCTGATTGCCGGGTCCCATTGCCGAATCGTGTCGAGATCGTTCAGAACCCAAAACGAACGCCCGTGCGTCGCGATGACGAGGTCGTCGCCTTCGACCACAAGATCCGAGACTTGCGTGTCCGGCAAATTCAACCGCAGACTTTGCCACTTCTGGCCATCGTCGAACGATACGTAAATGCCGTGCTCGGTTCCGGCGTAGAGCAGGCCGGCGCGCTCCGGGTCCTCACGAGCGGCGTGCACGTAATCGTACTCGGGAATCCCGTTGACGATCTTGGTCCAAGTCTTCCCGAAATCGTGCGTGCGATAGATGTAAGGCCTGCGGTCCTCCGATTGGTAACGCTTTGCAGCCAGATACGCCGTCTGGGAACCATGAGGCGAAGCATCGATCATGCTGATACGGCTGAACTCGGGCAAGTCTTTCGGCGTGATGTTCGTCCACTGCTTGCCGCCATCGCGCGTGATGTACGCAAGACCGTCGTCGGAACCCGTCCAGATGGTGTTTACATCCTGCCGGGACGGAGCAATGGTAAAGATGGTCGCGTAGATTTCCGGACCGTTCTGATCTTTCGTAATGGGACCACCGGAATCGCCCAGCGTCTTGGGATCGGCACGGGTGAGATCCGTGCTGATCGATTCCCAACTTTGTCCTTGATTGGTCGTCTTCCACAGGTGTTGTGAAGACGTGTAGAGGACCTTCGGATCGACGGGAGAAAATACGATCGGAAACGTCCATTGCCATCTCTCCTTGAGAGCGGAGGCAGGCATTCCTGAGAAGAACAACGGAAACACTTGTACGTCGCGCATGGCTCCGGTTGCGCGATTGAACCGTGTAAGCAACGCCCCCTGGCTGCCGGCGTAGAAAATGTTAGGGTCCGCGGGGTCCGGCGCGATATAGCCGCTTTCACCGCCGCCGACCGCGTAGTACGGCGCAAACATTCCCGTGCTGGCGAATCGGCTCCCGCCCGCTACGCTTTGTACGCAGACCGTCGTGTTGTCCTGCTGCGCTCCACAAACCTGGTACGGAATGTCCTTGGTAACCGCGACATGATAGAGCTGCGCGGTCGGGAAGTTCTGCGCAGTCCAGGAAGCCCCGCCATCTACCGAGACAATGCCGCCACCATCATTGCTGTTGATCATGCGCTGATTGTTGTTCGGATCGATCCATAGGTCATGATTATCCCCGTGGGGCTGCTTTAAGCTCTTGAACTCTTTGCCGGCGTTAGTGGATTTGAGCAGCGCGACATTCATGACGTAGAGGGTGTCCTTCTGTTTCGGGTCGGCGTAGACGCGCGAGTAGTAGAAAGCACGCTGCAGCGCCTTGTGATCCTGGCTCATGAGTTTCCATGTCGCGCCCGCGTCGTCGGAACGGAACAGGCCGCCGTCATTGGCTTCGACGATGGCGTAAATGCGGCGCCCATCGGCGCCTGAAACAGCGATGCCGATTTTACCGATCATTCCTTTCGGCAATCCATGATTGCGCGTGATTTCAGTCCACGTGTTTCCGCCATCCGTTGATTTGAACAACCCGCTTCCGGGTCCCCCATCGTTTAACAGCCAAGGAGTGCGATAGACATCCCAAAGAGCCGCAAAAATTATCTTCGAATCGTGCGGATCGAAACAAAGATCGACAGCACCCGAATGATCGTCCCGGTAAAGAATCTTTTTCCAGGTCTTCCCGCCATTGGTCGAGCGGAACACGCCGCGATCCGGATTCGGCCCGTAGGGATGGCCGAGAGCCGCAACAAAAACGATGTTTGGGTCTTTTGGATCGACCCGGATGCGAGCGATCGCTTGCGTGTTCTCGAGCCCCATTTTGTGCCAGGTCTGGCCGGCGTCGGTCGACTTGTATACTCCGTCACCCTGCATGATGTTGCCGCGCAGCTCCGTTTCCCCCATGCCGATGTACACAATGTCCGGATTGGATTCAGAAATCGCGACGGCGCCCACAGAAGAGCTGCCGAGTTGCCCATCTGTCACGGGCTTCCAGGTAGTCCCCCCGTCGGTGGTTTTCCAAAGGCCCCCGCCCACCGCGCCGAAGTAGTACTCCAATGGACGGCTGGAGCTGCCTACGCACGTAATGGATCTGCCGCCTCGAATGGGGCCGATATTGCGCCACTTCAGTGCGTTAAACGGCGAAGCGCCGGAATCGGCCGCCACTGCGACGCTCGCACACAGGAGAAGGAGGATATGCGGTCTAAAGGTGATCATCGTTCGGAGCCAGTTCTTCAAAATAACGCAATCGAAATTAGAACCACCCGGCGCAGCGAAAGGCGCGAGAAACGAGGCTCGGTTCCGGTAGTCTCACTTGCGACGGAGTTTGTGGGCGGAGGATAAGAAATGGCGGGAAAGAATACGGCGGTATTCGGAATTTATGCAAGCCGCGAGATGGCGGAAGGGGCGGTGGACCGGCTGACCAACGCAGGTTTTCGCAATGAGGACGTTTCAGTGTTATTGCAGGACAACGTCGGAACCAAGGATTTCGCCCACGAGAAACACACCAAAGCACCGGAAGGCGCGACCACGGGAGTCGTCGCCGGCGGCGTGATCGGTGGGACCATCGGGGTCTTGGCCGGAATCGGCCTTCTCGCCGTTCCCGGGCTCGGGCCGCTCGTCGCCGCCGGCCCCATTATTGCCGCGCTGACCGGCGTGGGATCCGGCGGAGTAGTTGGCGGAATCATCGGCGCCTTAGTTGGCATGGGCATCCCGGAGTATGAAGCCAAGCGTTACGAAGGCCGTGTCAAGGAAGGCGGCATCCTTCTTTCCGTGCATTGCGATAACGCCGACTGGATCACCAAGGCGAAGCAGGTATTAAGGGATACGGGTGCCGAAGACATCGCCTCGTCGGGCGAAGCTTCCGCGGACTTCGCGAGAAGCGATAAGCCAGTCAGCCGAGGAAGCAGCACGTTGTAGGCTGCTTCCTACATGGCGGCGCGGACGAATACTTTGTCGGGCGCGGCAATACTCGCATCTTTCTCCGGGATTCTGATCCTGACGTCCTGCAGACCCGATTTTTGTTCAGGCCGCGCTTCGAACGTCAGCAGAAATTGATGCTGCATCTGAGCAACGATCTGCTGGAGGAACGGCTGAAACGACACGGGCGAGCCGAATCCGATGGTGTAGAATTCGCCGCCGGTCTCATCCGACAGTTGCGATAGGAAATTCTGTCCCCAAGTATTGCGCCAGAGGCCGTGGCCCATGTGCCCTACGCTGGGATCGTAGATCGTATAAACGACAATGCCTGCTTTTTGAGCTGACTCGATGCCCGCCACAACGTACGGATTATCCGGTATATAGCCGCCGCCCAGACCTTCAATGCCGCTGCTGATCATGATGACTTCTTTGCGAGGAGCATTGCTCGCGGGCCATTTCTTGACAGCATCGGTCAGCGAATCATACGGGCTCACATCGGCTCCCCCGGGGCCCAGCGTGACGCGTATGGCGTTGGCAGCTGCGGTGTGATCATTCGTGAAGTTTTGAGTTACTACGGCCATGCCATTGCGCATGTACGCGATGGCGATTTGCGTATTCCCAGGCAACGAGTTGACGAAATCCTTCAAGGTAGGGATCTCCGTATCGAAGGTGGCCCGCGCGGAGTCATCCAGCAACAGCATCAGTTGCATCGGTGCTTGCCGCGCCGGGACAAGTCCGGTAACCGGCCGTTTGTCTCGCCCTTCCACCACGGCGATGTCCTGCGGTTCGACGGGCGGTATGGTCTTTCCGCGCTTGGTTTCAAGCGAAACCACGACGGTGACAGGCACTCCAGGGGGCGACGGCTGCTGCCGGGCAGAAATGGACAGTGCGGCTGCACTGAGGCAGACTGCCCCTGCCGCAAGGCAGATTTTCGTTTTTTTCATATTCGCTTTTGCTTTAACACGCATCCTGAAACAATCGCCGGGACACGATAACCGCGGTTAAATCAACGCGGCGGTTGGGGACTGCCTCAGGGCAACCCTGCTCCTCTTATTCGACCCGGTAACTCGCTCTAAAGATGCAAGCACGTGTGTCTCGAACTCCTCCGCGCGTACTGCGGCCGTGTGGAACCGAAGGGTTCGTTCACGAGCTCTTCCGCCCACTGCGAGCCGCCGCGCGTCGGTCATCTGAAGGTGTGACGCAACGTGCGCGGCCGAAGGTACTAGAAGTATTTCGGACCCGGGAGTGAAGAACGTTTCCAGTCCAGGCCAGACGTCGCTGAGGATGGGCACCCCACAGGCGGCCGCTTCGAACAGACGAACGCTGGGCGAATATCCGGCACGGACCATATCGAGCCGGGTCAGATTGAGAGTGAACCTTTGCGAGTTGTAGAATTCGCGATGCTCGCTTGCGGGTAAGTGGACGATGCGATCGGCATTCGATGGCCAATCGATGGCCGCCGGGTATTGCGGGCCTGCAACTACAAATGTGCGATTCGGGTGTTGACGGGCAACACTCAGCAACAGCTTCTCCAGCGCGGGCTGGCGATCAGGCGCGTAGGTGCCCAGGTACGCCACGTCCCATCGCGCACGCTGAGGCTCGGGAAAGTAAAGCGATGGATCGACGGAACAGTACAGTGCCCGAGCACAAGGCGACCCGAGCTTGCGTTCCACATAGTCGAGTGTCGGGCCCCCGGTAAATGAGAAATATAGATCGTATTTCGAGTACAGATCGCGAGAAATATACTCGCACTTACCACTGGCTAGATTCGCTAGTGTAACCGGCGTGTCTATGTCGTAAAAAGCAGTTACATTCTTGCCGATGGATGTCACCCATCGGCCAATCGCAATTCCGTCGGGAACGTAAGATCCGACAAGTACGATGTCGGCTGACCGGATCAACGTAGAGAAACGATCCTTTAGCTCGTCCAAGCTGCCGTAGAGCGCGAGCGAACAATAGGGCAGCTCTTCAAACTCGCGATTCTCCGCATACCATGGCACATCCCGCTCAAGAAATGTGCAGGCGTGACCGCGCCTGGACAGTTCCTTCAGCAACCCGCGATAGGTGGTCGCGTGGCCATTACCCCACGTCGAGGTGATTGACAGTCCGAGAAAGACGCAGTTCAGTCGAGGCTGTGTCAAACCTGTATCTCCATCGCGGATGGCATTAATGCCAAAGTTTCTTGCAGAATCGATTGCACGAGTCTTCCGCGCTGCTCATAGGTGTGGCTCGCCAACACCCGTTCGCGTGCCGCTTCTCCGATGTCGCGTGCCTGTTCCCTACTCAGCTCTCGAGTGATGCGTGCGACGTCTCCGCCGTTATGAGCAACCAGAATCTCGCGGCCCGGTTCCAGAAAAGATTCAATCCCCTCCCATGCGTCGGTGATGAGACAAGCGCCGGCGCCGGCTGCTTCAAACACTCGCGTGGCGGGAGAAAAACCGTAACGCGCCATGCTCGCCCGGCTGATATTCAGGACCATCCGGGAAGAACAGTTGAACGCATTGTGATCTGCCGTGTACACATGCCCGACATACGTCACGTTCGCGGGCCTCGGCTTGTCAGCCCATCCACTGCCGCCGAGCAGGAATAACTGCGCAGGCGCCAATTGCGCGGCATTGAGAAAAAATTCGTCCACACGAGCTTCGCGGTCGGGCAGGCGGTTCCCGAGAAACGAAACATCACAGGCAAAGCGAGAATCGGGCTCAACCGGGAAGTGAACATCGGGATCGAAAGCGTTGTAGATGGCGACACACTCGCGAGCCCCGATTCGGCGGTACTGGTCGGTGACGCGATTGCCGCCCCCATACGTAAGGACCAGATCGAAGCGGTACAGCGCGACATGGAATGGGTCGGCAGCGTTCGCGCCCAGACGATCGAGAGTCGCGGGTGCATCCACGTCCCAAAAGACTTTGCACACGGTGGAAGGCATGGCAGACACGACGGCTTCCAGGAACTCGTCCAGCACTCCGACGCCGCTTGCCTTCACCACGACATCGAAGCGCTGCGAAGCTCGAAGATGCCGGCTTACTTCACTTTCGTTCGCCGCATCGTAGACAACAATTCGTGCCCACTCCGGGTCCGCAATATCGCGATGCTTCTGACGATCATAGGCGTCGGGTTCGTAAAACGTAATCTCATGCCCGAGTTGCGCGAGGGCGCGCAGAATTCCCCGGTAATACGTCGCAGCGCCGTTCCAATAGGCTGAAACGAGGCTCGAACCCCAGAATGCGATGGTCACGCTGGCACCTCGGTCACGCTGGTACCTCGATCGATACGCGCGACGGCGCATCCAGGGACGAAGGCCGAAGCGTGTCATAGATGCTCAGCAGCTCGTCCACGCGATGGGCGCACGTGTGACGAGTGCGAACGGTTTCAAGACCGCTTCGCGAGAGGCTTCGGGCGAGCGACTTATCGCTGAGAACATCGTGAAGATGCCTTCGCATTTCCGTCCCATTTTCAGCCATTAGGAAATCCTGTCCGACGCGAAACAGCCC
>JAVKSW010000010.1:0-16670 GCA_039583505.1 Bryobacteraceae bacterium
GCGTAGTGCCCGATTTACTGGAAACGAAGAACAAGGTGCGGGCGGCATCGATCTTCTGGCCGATGCTTTTTATCTGGACCGGATCGGTAGAATCGAGCACGTGCAACTCGGGCCAACGGCCTTGCTTACCGAACGTGGTGCTGAACACCTCGGGAGCGAGACTCGACCCTCCCATTCCAAGGAGGAGCGCATGCGTGAAGCCGTCTTCGGCGACTTCGGCGGCGAGCGCCTTGAAGCTCGAAAGTTTGGCGAGTTGCTGATCCACGATGTCGAGCCAGCCCAGCCACTTGGATTCATCCGTGTTGCTCCAGAGCGAAGCATCTTTGTTCCAGAGCCGCTCGGTTTTGCGTTCGGCGTCCCAAGTTTTCTGCGCGTCTTTGACGGCTTTTTCAAGGTCACGCGGAAGGGAGGGGGAAAAAGTTTCCAGATCAGCGGAAGTGCGCGCGTTAGCGGAACTCATTTGTTTCAATCTCTTTCACCTTATTGAGGCGGCGCAGGTGACGTTCCTCGCCGCTGAACTTCGCCTGGAGAAACGCCTCAGCCGCGTCTTGCGCCAGCATGGGGCCGATGATGCGCGATCCCAGAACAAGAACGTTCATATCATCGTGTTCGACACCTTGATGAGCGGAGTAATGATCGTGGCAGAGACCGGCCCGAATTCCCTTAAACTTGTTGGCAGCAATGGAAACGCCGACACCGCTACCGCAGACGAGAATGCCGCGCTCTGCCCGACCGGAGCGAATGTCTTCGGCAACGAGCACGGCGTAATCGGGATAATCGTCGGGTTTACCGGGCTCAAAGGTACCGACATCGTGAACGGTATGGCCGAGCTTTTCGATGAAAGGGATCAGTTCCCGTTTCATTTCGTAACCTGCGTGGTCTGCTCCGATAGAAATTTCCATTGTGTCAATTCGTCACGACAACGATTAGATGCGCGGCTTCCGGAACATGCACCGATGGAAAACTAAGCACGTTTCATTACCAGCGTGGCATTCAAGCCGCCGAACGCGAAGGTATTCGAAATAGCGTACTCAATGCCGGCCTGACGCGCTCGATTGGGGACAACGTCCAGGTCACAGGCGGGATCGGGGCTGGTGAAGTTCGCGGTGGGGGGCACCACACCATGCCGGAGGGCAAGCAGGCTGGCAATGGCTTCGATAGCGCCCGCAGCGCCGAGCGTGTGGCCGTGCATCGATTTCGTGGAGCTGACCAGTAATTTACCGGCATTTCGCGAAAAGATATTGCGAATGGCCTGGCTTTCGGTGACATCATTCGCCTGAGTTCCGGTACCATGCGCATTAATGTAATCGATTTTTTCCGGCGCCAGGTTTGCATCGCGGAGCGCCCAAGCCATGGCTTTAGCGGGTCCTTCGACGCAGGGCTGGGTCAGATGGTGGGCATCGGAACTCATTCCGAAGCCAACGATTTCGCCTAGAATCGGTATGCCTCTCGCAGCCGCGTGTTCCCAATTTTCAAGGACCAGCATGCCGGCCCCCTCACCGAGGGAAAGTCCCCGACGATCCACGGAAAAAGGCCGGCACACATCCGGAGAGACGACGCGCATGGCTTCCCAGGCGCGAAGGAGCCCCTCGGCAAAAACGGCCTCGCTGCCTCCCGCAATCGCGGCCTGGACTTGTCCATTGCGGATCATCCAAAAGGCTTGACCGACGGCGTGGTTGGAGGAGGAACAGGCGGTTGAAACAGTGTAAGCGGGACCGTGAATGCCTAATTCGACCGAGATGCGGCTAGCGGCTGCGTTGGACATGGTGCGAGGAATGGTCAGCGGGGCGACGCGCGGAAGGTTTTCCCGGTACAGTCGACGGTAACCCTCCTCCTCCGAGAATTGACCGCCTACACTAGTGCCGGTTACGATAGCGCAAGTATCGGCCAAACTCCCTTCAAAAGTCACGCCGCTCTGCGCCACGGCTTCGCGGGCCGCGACCACGGCCAGTTGGGCGAAGCGCTCCAGCATCAGGAGGTCCCGGTCGCTGAAGTGATGCGACGGCTGAAACGTCCAGGCTTCGGCGCCGTTCAGGAATTTATAGGGAGGAACGCCGGGGTGGCGCATGGGTCGAATTCCGGTTTCGCCCGCCGCCAAGCGGGTCCAGCATTCGGGGACGTTATTTCCGAGAGCGCAGACCAGTCCCAGGCCGGTCACGGCCACTCGATTCACGCGGCACCCGGAGGGGCAGCTTGCTTCTGTTCCGCCGTGAGCTTGCGGACGCCTTCTACGGTCTCACGAACCGACCGCATGTTCTGAACACCCTCATCGGGGATATTGATGCCGAATTCGTTCTCGAGAGCGAAGATGATATTGATACCGTCCAGCGAATCGATCTTCAGCTCCTCGAACGTGCTGTCGAGCGTGATAGATTCCTGAGGTATTCGTTGGGTTTGAGCAATCACGCGCAGGACGCGAGCTCCGAGAGCATCTGTTTCCGAATGTTCGGCCATGGGTCGAACACTCATCATAACCCTCGTGCGCGAATATACAGCGCACGCAGGGCACTCCGGGTTGCCGGGTGCGGCTCGAGAATATGGGGCGGCGTTGGGGAGAGAAAAACGGCCGAACGCCCCTGGAACGCTCGGCCGGAGTAGTGGATTAAGTGAGCAAACCGCCGTGGCCCAAGCAGGCGATCTCCCAGCCCGAGATCCGATACTTGGCCAGGATGGGGGGCAAAATCAGGTCCAAGATGTTGGGTTTCGGCGAGCGGAAGCAGCACGGCGCGGCGACCACGGGGATTTCGTCTTTATAGCTGAGCATCATTAGATTGCCTGGCTCGACGGGCGCAAGAAACCGCTCCATATGCGCGCCAAGACGGACGAGCGCTCGTCCGACCACATCTTCGGGACCTGCGGGGGCAGTCGTAGAAGCGATCAGAACGGCGGAAGGCTTGGTCCTCACCAGATGCTGAAGCGATCTGGTGACATGCTCTTCTTCCTCGACGCAGGAGAGCGCATATCGAAGGCTCGCTCCTAAACGCTCCAGACGGGCGTGCACGACCGGCTCAAACAAACTGCGCGCGCGGTCACCGTGCACGGGATCGGTATAGAGAACACTGATTCCGGCATCCCGGATGGGGCGGGCCTGCAGAATGGCGCCGCGCTCATTCAAAATAGAGAGAACCGCCTCAAGCTGCGATTTGGCTACGGCGAAGGGCGCGCTCTTAATGGTCGCAAGGCGCTCGCCCGCCTGAACATACCGATAATTCAGCACCGTCGCAATCACGACACTGCTGGTGCAGTTGATTTGCTTCAGCAGCTCGTCATCGACGAGCGCGCAACAGTTCTCGGTGGCGATCAGGTTGGCTCGGCCGCCGGCGGCCAGCCGTATCTCCACGGACCCGCAACACATCGCGTCCGCGACCGCCATGACGGCCTCGTCTTCAGCGATCTCGCCATCCTCAAGCTCGGTGACCCAGACCTGCCGCATCCCCTCGGTTTGCAGCAGCCGAATATCTTCATCGCTGAGCACATGGCCTTTTGCCAGCAATTTTCTGCCGCCCGATTTAAAAATGGTGCAGCACAAAATCCGACCGGCTGATTTTTGGATATCAACAGTGAGAGCGCGCAAAATGGTCTAAGCCTCCTCGACCTAATTAGTACTAAACGCCTGCGGTACCGAGTATACTAGTACTATTTTGCAAAAAGCCAGTAAAAAGTTCAAAGATAGAGAATATTTTACTGACGTGTCGGTAGAAATAGTACGAAAGTACCGGTCGGATAAACGGAGTTTATTGGGCTTTACCGAAAATGCCTGTTTCCGATATGCGGCAGTTGAATTAATTCGTTCGGTAAATCGGTGTGAAGGTGGTAATTTGGCGAGGTGCCTGCGGGCTGCCTCAGAGTTTTCAAAACGGCCATTTCGTCGCAGTCCTGAAATTTGGGGCAACGTAAACAGTCCTTCCACACTTTTAGCGGAAGCTCGCCACGTTCGACTTCGGCAAATCCCAGCTTGGCGAAAAACTGGGGAACATAGGTGAAGGCAAATACGGATTCAAGATCGTTCTCGCGCGCCTCCACTTCGAGCGCTTCGACAATGGCCCTGCCGACCCCATGCTGGGTGGCGGCGGGCAATACGGCAAGCGAACGCACCTCGGCGCTCACGGGCGTGTAGAAGTGCAGCGCGCCACAGCCGACTAAAAGATTCCGGTCGTAGGCCACGGAAAAGTCACGTATGTTCTCGGAGAGCTCGAACTCGGTGCGCGGCAGCATCACCCCATCGGCCGCATAGGAGTTGATGAGCGAGAGCACGCCTGGGATATCGCGCATACTGGCCTTGCGCAGATTGACAGCGGTTTGAATCATGGGAGGGAGCCTGCAGCGGGAACAGGCTGGGAGGACAGCCGCGTTCCGATTTGCTCACCGGCGAGAAGACGCCGGCAGATGTCAGGTTCATGGCCGGAAGCGATGACGGCCTCGTCCAATCCGCCGCCGAGGGCGAGTATGGCAGCGTCGAGTTTGGCGCGCATGCCGGCGGTGGCGACCCCGGACTCGATCAGCTTTTGAATTCGGTGTGGCGAAAGGTGGCTGAAGAGGCACCCATCCTGACCTTTCACGCCTTCGACGTCCGTGAGAAAAATGAGCCTGTCCGCACGCCACCCGAGAGCACACGAGACAGCCATCTGGTCAGCGTTGACGTTATATAGATTGCCCTGCTCGTCGCCAGCGAGGCATGCAACAACCGGCAAGAAGCCAGAACTTATCAGCAAATCGAGCAAGCGGCCATCGGTCTTACCGGGACGGCCGGCGAAGCAGAGCTCCGGGCCGATGGGAACGGCGCTGGTCAGCAAACCGTCTGCTCCGGAGATGCCGAGCGCTTTCTCACCTGCCCGAATGATGGCCGAGACAAGCTGCTTGTTGACAGAGCCGGCGATGACCTTCAACGCGGCATCGATCACGACCTCGTCGGAAACTCTGAGCCCATTGATAAAGCGGCTGGAAACGCCATGTTCCTGGAGGTAACGAGTCATCTGTTTGCCCCCGCCATGGACCACGACGAGATGAAAACGGCGCGCAACGTCCACTAGCTGACGCGCAACGGCGTGGCAGGTTTTCGCATCGTCGAGTAGCGTTCCTCCCAACTTGACGAGCACCTTCATAGCAGGCCCTCGATTTCCGGAAAGCCCAGCATCAGATTCATGTTTTGGACCGCCTGCCCGGCAGCGCCCTTCCCCAAGTTGTCTTCGGCGACGACAATGGTACAGCGTTGCGTGTCCGGGTCAAATACAAACCCGATATCGCAGAAATTGGTGTGTTGGACGCCGCGTAAATCGGGCACTTTGCCAGGTGCGTAAAGGCGCACAAAGGGCTCCTCACCGTAGACCTCTTCGTAAATAGAAAGCAAATCCACGGCTTTTTCGACGCGCTGCGTGCGTAAATAAATAGTTTCGAGAATGCCACGCGCGAGCGGCAGCAGGTGAGCCGTAAAGGTGAATTCGCGTTCGCCCAGCCCGGAATTCTGTAGCACTTCGGGTACATGACGGTGCTCCAAGAAACCGTATGCGCCAAAGTTTTCCGTCACCTCACAAAAGCTGGTTCCGAGCGACGCCTTCCGGCCAGCGCCGCTCACGCCGGACTTCGCGTCACAAACGATTCCGCGGGTACGATCGGTGACTTGCGCATCGATGAGCGGGCGAATGGCCAGATTCGCGGCCGTGGGATAGCAACCCGGATTCGCCACCAGGCGCGCGGCAGAGATCCGTTCACGGTAAAACTCCGGTAAGCCGTAAACTGCTTCGTCCAGCAGCTGGGGCGCAGTGTGGCGCTCTTTGTACCAGCGCGAGTAGGTTTCAGCGTCGCGCAGACGGAAGGCGCCGCTCAAGTCGATTACTTTCAGTCCCTTCTCCAGAAGCCCGGGCGCAAGCTCGATCGAGACATCGGCCGGAGTGGCCAGGAAGACCAGATCCAGCCCTTCCTGCCTAACGGCGTCGGCGGAGGCTGGTATAGTTCTGGGAGGCTTCTGGCCGAGCGGCCCTCTGCGCTCCTGCCAATCTGAGCGGTGCTCGACAAGAACGGGCTCGACGCCTGGGTGGCGCGCAAGGATGCGGACGAGCTCCTCTCCGCTATACCCGCGAAAGCCAGCTACACCGACAGCAGTTCGTGAGTAATTATTCAAAGCAATGAATAATTATACTATAACTGTTCGGTAGTGGATCGGGCCGCGAGGTCACCGATAATCGGGACCCGCACCTGCTGTTGTTGTGCCGCTTTGACGAGTAAGTAGATCCAGCAGATAAACACCGCGACCTTACACAAACCGAGCAGGGCAGCCGCAGGACCCCACTCGTGGATACCTGTCAACAGCAGAGTGGGAAACGCGGAGGAGAGGATCAGCCAGGCAACAAACAGGTAAAGCGACTGAAAGGCATCGAAGCGCACGTGGATGTTCGTTCGAAATTTCTGGGAAGCGAGAAAAATGATGGCGGGGACGACACCGAAAACGGGTATGTAGCAGAGGATGGAAGCGGTGCGGTTGCTGACATCGAGAAAGTCGCCAAAGTGCGCGGCTGGCCGCAGCTGGGGAGCACCGCAGCGGTAGCAGAACGCTGCGCTCGAATCGACGCTGGTCCCGCAGTTAGTACAGAACGGCAAAGCGGGCTCCTCCTCATTTCATCTTGTATCCAAACTTACGCAAACGGCAAACGTTTGTTCCACATAGGTCGATGGAAGTTTCTGTTGGCGATCTACAGAGTCGTTTAAGCTTCTGCTTCCTAGGCACCGTGCTGCCTGCAACGACGGTTTCATGCCGCTTCCGCGAGACGCTCGCGGTATTACTAAGCTGTGGGAACGGAATGATCAACGACCTTTGGTACAAGAACGCCATCGTGTACTGTCTTTCGGTCGCTACGTATATGGATGCAGACGGCGATGGCGTTGGAGATTTCAAAGGCCTCATGCGGAGACTGGACTATTTGCAAGGTCTGGGAGTCACGGCGCTGTGGCTCATGCCCTTTCACCCGTCTCCCGGACGAGACGACGGCTACGATGTCGCCGACTACTACAACGTCGACCCGAGATACGGCACTCTCGGTGATTTTGTGGAGTTCACACATGGATGCGAGCAACGGGGTATACGCGTCCTGATCGATCTGGTTGTGAACCATACATCGAATGAACATCCTTGGTTCCGGGAAGCGCGCCGCAATCCGGCATCCAAGCAATGCGGCTGGTATGTGTGGTCGAAGAAAAAACCGAAGAACGCCAAGGATGGTGTCGTGTTTCCGGGCGTCCAGAAGTCAACCTGGACTCACGACGAGGTAGCGAAATGCTGGTATTTCCACCGTTTTTACGAGTTCCAGCCCGACTTGAACACAAGCCATCCGGAAGTGCAAGCGGAAATTTTGAAGATCATGGGGTTTTGGCTGCAGTTAGGAGTGTCCGGATTCCGGATGGATGCCGTGCCGTTCGTGATCGCCAAGAAGGGCGTCGATATCACAGAGCCGGTAGAACGATATGACATGCTGCGCGAATTCAGAGAATTTCTGAGCTGGCGCGATGGAGAAGCGATCGTTCTCGCCGAGGCCAATGTTTTACCCGACTCGGATCTTGAGTACTTCGGAGTCAAGGGCGAGCGGCTCCATATGATGTTCAATTTTCAGGTGAATCAGAATCTCTTTTACGCGTTGGCCACCGCGGATAGCCGTCCTTTGATCAAAGCGCTAAAGGCCACGAAGTCCCGGCCCGCCACAGCGCAGTGGGGCCAGTTTCTTCGGAACCATGACGAACTGGACCTGGGACGCCTGAGCGAGGAGCAGCGTCAGGCGGTGTTTTCTGCGTTTGCCCCTGAAGCGGACATGCAGCTTTACGGGCGAGGTATTCGGCGGCGTTTGGCCCCCATGCTCAAAGGAGACCGAAGAAGAATTGAACTCTCCTATAGCCTCATGATGACGCTGCCCGGCACACCTGTGATCCGTTATGGGGATGAGATTGGAATGGGAGACGATATGAGTCTGCCCGAGCGCCAACCGACACGGACAACGATGCAGTGGTCCACGGAGCCGCAGGGAGGATTTTCAACCGGTCGCAAACCCATTTTGCCGGTCATCAGTCGCGGGGCGTATGGCTACGAACACGTGAATGTTGCCGATCAGCGCCTCGACCCGAATTCCTTATTGAACTGGATGGAACGCATCATTCGCATGCGTAAAGAAGTTCCCGAGATCGGATGGGGCGATTTCGAGGTGCTTCGCACCGGCGCCGACGAGGTGTTCGCGATTCGTTATGACTGGCGTGACAATTCAGTGGTAGCGGTGCATAATCTGAGCGCAAACCCGTGCGAGATCCGGCTAAACGTCGGACTCGCGGGTAAAGAGAGGGTTCGCTTGGTGAACCTTCTTTCCACAGATCACAGCGTTGCAGATGAATCGGGCAAGCACCGCATTCTATTGGAGCCTTACGGATATAGATGGTATCGCGCCGGTGGTTTAGGCTACCTTCTGAAGCGAACCGATGTTTAAGAGCATTTGCTCGCGCGGCTGGCGGGCAGACAGGCACACTAGCAACTCTCCGCGCTTTGGTACGATCAGGGCAATGCGAGCCGCGGCGTTGGCGCTCTGCGCTTTTCTTGCAGCTTTTTCGGCGAGGGCGGCCGAGAAGCCGCTTCAGATTTTCTTTGTCGATGTAGAGGGCGGCCAGGCGACGCTCTTCGTCACACCGGCTGGTCAATCGCTGCTGATCGATACGGGTTGGGGGTACAACGGATACCGCGATGCCGACCGCATTATCGATGCTGCGAAACGGGCACGCATCAAGAAAATCGATTACGTGCTGATCACGCATTACCACGCCGATCATGTCGGTGGCGTACCGCAACTGGTGAAGAAAATACCGGTCGGCACATTTATCGATCACGGGCCGAACCGTGAAAACACGAATTCGGGCAATCACCTGTACAGCGAATACCAAGCCGCAATCGCAGGGTCGAATCACATGGTTGCAAGGCCCGGAGAGCATTTACCGATCAAAGGAATGGATGCGGTAGTGGTGAGCGCGGATGGCAACTTGATCGAGCAGCCGCTTCCAGGCGCGGGTCAGGCGAATCCATTTTGCGCCGGGGTGGAACAGAAGGCGACAGATCCGACCGAGAACGCACGTTCAGTCGGTACCGTGATCACATTTGGACAATTGCGGATCGTCGATCTGGGCGACCTGACCTGGCAGAAGGAATTGGAACTAGTCTGCCCTAATAACAAGATTGGCCGAGCCGACCTGCTGGTGGTCTCGCATCACGGGATGGATTTAAGCAATAGCCCGGCGCTGGTACACGCCTTGCAGCCGCGCGTGGCGGTCTTTGACAATAGCGCTAAAAAAGGCGGATCTCCGACGGCATGGGATGTGGTGAAATCTTCACCGGGCTTGCAGGACATTTGGCAGCTGCACTTCGCGGATGCGGGCGGGAGAGAGCACAATGCGCCGGATCCGTTCCTCGCTAACGTTGAGGAAGCGGACACCGGCTACTATTTGAAAGTGACGGCGAGCGAAGACGGCAGCTTCGAGATTTACAATGCGCGGAACAAGATATCGAAGCAGTACTCCGCGGGCCGGTGAGGCCGAAGCGTTAACACGGCTGATCTGTTCAGCAACGCCAGATCATCCAAAGAAGTCTTTCACCTTGTCGAACACACTCTTCTCATGGGGTGCGTTCTCGGCAGGCAACAGTGCGCCGAGCTGTTCGACGAGTTTGCGCTGTTCACGCGTGAGCTTCTTGGGCACTTGCACGACCAAGTGAACGTAGAGGTCGCCCCGAGCGCGACTGTTCAGGTGGGGGACGCCTAGGTTGCGGAGACGGAACTGCGCTCCAGGCTGGGTTCCTTCGGGCACTCGAATTTTCTGAGGACCATCGAAGGTTTCGATCTCGATTTCCGCGCCCAGAGCGGCCTGTGCAATGTTTACGGGCAAGGTGCAGTGCAGGTCGTTCTCACGGCGCTCGAAGATGGGGTGTTCGGTGACTTTGATGACGACATAGAGATCGCCAGGCTGGGAGCCGGGGCCGGCGGGATTACCCTCACCGGCGAGACGCAGGCGCGTGCCGCTGTCCATGCCGGCCGGGATGTTGACCTTGAGTTTCTTCTCAGTGCGCGAGAAGCCTTCCCCGCGACACTGCGCACAGGCCTGGCGAATCAGTTTGCCGCGGCCGCCGCAACTCGGGCAGGTCTTGCGGATGGATAAGAAACTCTGCTGATAGAGGACTTCGCCACGGCCATTGCAAACCGAGCAGGTAACGAGGCCTCCGTTCGGCTCGGCACCGCTTCCATCGCATTTCGAGCACGCCTCGCGGCGGGGGATTTGCAGGTCGGCGGACAAGCCGCGCATCATATCCTCAAATGTGATCTCCAGATCGTAGCGGATGTCCTCGCCCCGCTGCGGCCGCGAGCGTTGGCGGCCGGTGCGCCCAAAGAGATCTCCGAGGCCGAACAAGTCGCCGAGGATGTCCTCGAGACCGCCGAATGAACTCTCGTCGAAGCCGGAGAATCCGGCGCCGTTCACTCCCTGATGCCCGTAGCGGTCATAGGCGGCGCGTTTCTGTGCATCGCTGAGGACGGCGTAGGCTTCGGCCGCCTCTTTGAACTTCTCTTCGGCCTCACGGTCGCCGGGGTTGCGGTCCGGATGGTACTGAAGCGCGAGTTTCCGGTAAGCGCTCTTGAGCGTCTGCTCATCGCACTCGCGCGAGACGCTCAGAATTTCGTAGTAATCTCGTTTGGCGACACTCATCGGAGGTAAGGATTCCTGCCTGACACGCCTAGGCGTTGACCGCGACTTTCACCATCGCCGGGCGAAGCAGCCGTCCCTTGAAGTAGTAGCCGCGCTGGTATTCTTCGAGGATCGTCTGGTCCGGATGGTCTTTGGTATCGACCATCTCCACGGCGTGATGGATATGGGGATTAAAGAGCGGCACCTCGGTCGAGATCGGCTCGAGACCCAGTTTCCGCAACGACTCGAACAGCCGCTGATAGATGAGTTCCATGCCACGGGCATATTCCTTATCGGTACTTTCAACCTTTACGGCACGTTCGAAATCGTCGAGGACGGGCAGCAGCGTCTTGACCGCATCCATAGAGGCAAACTCGAAAAGCTCACTTCGCTCCCGCTCTACGCGGCGACGATAATTCTCAAATTCAGCTTGGCGGCGTTGGGCGAGATCCTGCAGTTCGGCCTTTTCGCGCACCAGACGATCGCGGTCGGCGGCTAAGTCGGTTGCTTGCGGCGCGTCCGAGCGGACCGCTGCTTCCGGTTCCCGCGCTTCGGCCGGCCGCTCGGTTTGCGGCTGAAGCTCCTCAGTTGCAACACCGTTGTTGTTAGTAGATTCCATTGAGACACCTATAGGGATGCAGGACGCAATCCCTTAAATTTCAGCGTAACAAACCCGGCGAGTAGAGGAAAGCGCGTGAGAGCTGGGGATGAGGCGAAATCAGCGGCCTCGGGCGGCTGCCGGTTTGACAGCGTCAATGGGCGTGGGTGGGGCCGGTGCGGGTTCGCCTTCCGCCGTCCTATTGAGACCTAGCGTTTTCCGCAGCTCGCTATCGACCTTCGCGCGAATGTCGGGATTGTCTTTCATAAACTGGCGCGCGTTCTCGCGGCCTTGGCCGATGCGCTCGCCTTTAAAGCTGAACCAGGAACCGCTCTTTTCGACTATGTTGTTGGCCGCGCCCAGGTCGAGCAGATCGCCTTCCCGCGAGATGCCTTCCCCGTAGATAATGTCGAATTCGGCTTCGCGGAAGGGCGGGGCGACTTTGTTCTTCACGACCTTAACTTTGGTCCGGTTGCCAGTGACCGCGTCGCCATCTTTGATGGCTGCCACCCGGCGGATGTCGAGGCGAATTGTCGAATAAAACTTCAGCGCCCGGCCGCCGGTGGTGGTTTCAGGGTTGCCGAACATGACGCCGATCTTCTCGCGAATCTGGTTGATAAAGATCAGGCAGGTATTCGACTTGGAAACGATGCCGGTCAGCTTGCGCATGGCTTGGGACATGAGGCGCGCCTGGGCGCCCATATGCGAATCTCCCATTTCGCCGTCGAGCTCGGCTTTCGGAACCAGCGCGGCGACTGAATCGACGACCAGCACATCGATGGAGCCGGAGGTAATCAGCGCGCTGGTGATTTCGAGCGCCTGTTCGGCGAAATCCGGTTGCGACACGAGAAGATTATCTACATCGACGCCGAGTTTCCGAGCGTAGATCGGATCGAGGGCGTGCTCGACATCGATGAAGGCTGCCATTCCGCCCACCTTCTGGGCCTCCGCGATGGCATGCAGCGCGATGGTCGTTTTACCCGACGATTCGGGTCCGAAAATCTCGCAGATGCGCCCCCGCGGAAAACCGCCAACCCCCAGCGCGTTGTCGAGCGAAATAGAGCCGCTCGAGATGGCGGGAACCTGAACAACGGCTTCCTTTGTGCCGAGGCGAAGGATTGAACCTTTGCCGAATTGCTTCTCGATCTGCCCCAACGTGAGGGCTAAAGTACGGCTGCGCTCTTTTTCGTCCATGGGAATCGTCTCCAAATGCCGACCGGGGGAGTAGTCTCCAGTATAGCTCCGAACAAAAGTGTATAAAGTTGTTTTAGAGCCCCGTTGCCGTTTCGCGCCCGGCGTAATAGCCTTTTCGGGCGCGAACCACCAGGTCCTTGCGCCCTCTGATCTTGATGAGCACCGAATGATACTGCCCGTCGTTCTTTAGCGGCTCAGGGCGGTAGAACAGGTTGTATTGATGGCGAAGCTCGTTGGCGATATTTTCAAACGACTGATTCAGATCTTTGGCCTGGAACGGGAAGAAAGAGACGCCGCCGGTCTGTTCAGCGAAGTAGCGCATCACTTTGTCACCATCGGTTTCGATGTGGCTGATATTGGTCGAAATTGTATAGATGACCGTATCGGCGCGCTGCGCCATTTCGAGCGCCTGGTCGCGGCTGTAGCGGCTTTCGTTGTCTTCACCGTCACTTAAGATGACCATCGCGCGGCGGAATTTATACATCGGCTGATCGCGCATCAGCTCTTCTTTACAGGCGAAGTATATAGCGTCGTACAGCGCAGTTCCACCTCCTGGCCGGAGGTCGCGGATGGCATCTTCGAGCCTGTTCGTGTCGTTGGTCAGATCGGCCACCAGTTCGGCCGCGGTGTCGAAGCTGACAATGGTCGCTTTGTCCTGGCCGCGCATCACACTGTTGATGAAATTGGTCGCCGCCTCCTGCTGAAACCGGAACCGATCGCGAATGCTGTTGCTGGTGTCTACCAGGATGGCTAATCGAAGCGGCAGGTCCGTCTCGGACGTAAATTCGAGGATGCTTTGCGGCTTCTTATTCTCAAAGACCTGAAAATCGTCTTTGCCAAGATCAGTGACAAAACGGCCGCGCCGATCAGTGACGGTGAACAGCATGTTCACACGGGTGACTTGGGTGCGGATGGGAGCGGAGTCGGACGGCTGAGCGGGCTGGCGCTGCGATTGAGAGCGCAAAACGGAGACGGCGCCGAGGGCGACCAGAGCCGCAAAGGAAACTGCTGCCAACTTCATCGGATCACTTCATTCTAGCTGTGTTTTCGCGGAGCGATTGCAAAAAAGCGACCAGCTCGGGAGGGAGGGGGCTTTCGATAGCGATCGGACCGCCGGTGGAGGGTGACAAGAAACGAAGCCGGTGAGCGTGGAGGAAGAAGCGTCCGGCGGACGCCATGCCTGTGATTTTCGCCGGCGCGCCGTAGAGGCGGTCGCCGACGATGGGGTGGTGAAGACTCGCCAGATGCACACGGATCTGATGGGTGCGTCCGGTAGCGATGCGCAGTTCAAGAAAACTGAAACTCCCGATTTCCTCCAGAACATGGTACTGGGTCAGGGCCGAGCGGCCGGATTCGAGCTTGGCGGTCATGCGGGTGCGGCGAATCGGGTCGCGCCCGACGGGCGTGTCTATGCGGCCCTGCACCTGCTTCATGCGGCCGTGCACCAGGGCCCAATAGGTCTTCTCCACCTGACGGGCCTGAAACTGGCCAGCCAGGCTGCGGTGGGCCTGGTCGGTGCGGGCAACAACAAGCACGCCGCTGGTGTCGCGGTCGAGCCGATGGACAATGCCTGGGCGCAGGTCGCCACCAATTCCAGAGAGCGCGCCGAAGCGATGCAGCAGCGCGTTTACGAGCGTACCGGTCCGATGACCGGCTCCCGAATGAACCACCATGCCTGCAGGTTTGTCGACGACGATTACGTCTGAATCTTCGTACAGAATTTTCAGGGGGATTTCTTCAGGTTCTGCTCTAAGCGGCGGCAATTCGGCCGGAGTCACCAGAACGGTTTCCCCGCCTCTCAATATATGAGCGGCGCGAAGCGCGTTGCCATCGACCAGCACGCGGGCGGCTTTGATCCAGGACTGCAAACGCGAACGGCTGAAATCCGGCAGGCGCTCGTGCAGAAAAGTGTCGAGGCGCTTTTGAGCGTCGCCGGGTTCGGCAACCAAGATCACGACTACATAATAAGAGGACTAACGCGCGGCGAATTCGGCGCTGCCTTCGCCGTAGCGCATTTCGCCTGCTTCAACGGGAAACGGCAATGTGTTCTCTTTGGGCGGCAAGGGGCAGGTGGCGTACGGAGTAAACGTGCAGGGCGGGTTATAGGACCGATTGAAATCGAGATCGACCTTGCCGTTCGTAGGGAGTGGCGTGTTCAACATCCGGCCGGCTTGATAGGTTTGAGTCCTGTTGGTCGGATCCTTGAACAGAAAGAAGAGGGTGTTGCCTTCGTAAATGGGCCGAAGGTGACATTGCTGGCCTCGATAAGCAAATTCAACAATGCCGGGACTCTCTTGCATCCCGGTCTGGCCCAAGATATCGAGGATTGGAATTTTCTTCGGATCGGGAATGAACGTAGCTTGAAAGTGGAATTCCGGGTTGATTGGGAAATACTTCATGCCATGAAAATTTTTGAGAGCCGGACTATTGGGATCTTTAGCGCGGATTCCCAGCCTGTCGCCGCGCCTGATTAAATAGAACGAAACCGCGCCGGTGTGGATCACATCGGGTTTCTCTTCGTCATGAGACAGAGTGCGAGACGACCCATCCGCTGCGATGAAGGTCACCCGATTGCCTTCCAGATGCAACGTGCCCGCGCGCGCGGGAGCGGAACCTTTGGGCAGAACGAAATCGTTTGAATCGGCTGAACCGATTGTGCTGTCGCCAGGCTTAAGCCAGAACAAACCCACGAGCGTCAGCCAACCATCTTCGGATCGAAGGCTACGGTCGCGCTGCTGCTGAAAGTGTCGAATCGACTGTACGTAACTAGAATCCGCGGCAATCAGCAGGACGGCGAATCCCGCAATTCCCGTTAACAGGCGGCCCATAGCAGTTCTATTCTCGCAATTCGGCAATGGTTGCTCCGGCGCCGCCTTCCGATTGTGGGGCTGGATAGAAACGGCTGACGTGTGGACTGGAGCCGAGGAATTCGCCGACAGCCTTCTTCAACACTCCCATGCCGTGCCCGTGGATGATACGGACGCGATTGACGGAGGCGAGCGCGGCCGAATCGAGAAATTTGTCGAGGTTTTCGAGAGCCTCTTCTGCGCGTTGTCCAATTATGTTGAGCTCGCGATAGCTGGCGTCCCAGGTGGGCCCGGGTTCAAAGCGTACGTTCGGGGGCAGGTTCCGTTTTGCGTCCTGCTGTGACACGACCCCGATCACGTCTTCGGGCGGAATCTGCATCTTCAAGAACCCCGCTTCGACTTCGAGCAGCCCGTTCTTCAGAAACCGCCGTACCGTTGCGATTTCCCGAATATCTTTCAAGCGAACTTTAGCGCCTTCGGTGAGCTTGAGGCGTGGCGGTGCGGCTGGAACCATCTCGGGCGGCGGAGACAGGGCTTTCGCGGCATCTTCGCGGAATTCGCGTTTGCTCTTGGCTAGCAAGCGCTGGGTCTGTTCGACAGTTTTGCGCTGTTGCGGTGAGTGGGCTAGCTGGTCCAGAGTGACTTGGGCGCGCGCTTCGAAATCGGCAACGATGGCTTCGGACTTCTTCTCCCATTCCCTCTGACGCTGCTGCTCATGGCGGAGGGTCTCGCGTTCGAGGTCAAGCTGCCGCCGAGCGAGCGCATCGGTGGCCTGCTGCATTTCCCTGCCCCGCTCACGATTTTCTTCCAGCTGGCGATGCAACTCGCTCAAAAGCTCCTGAAAGTCGGCCTGCATGCGAGGCATAACGGAGCGCGCGTGAGCGAGAACTTGTTCCGGCATTTCGAGACGAGCGGCGATATCGAGACCAGCGGATTTGCCCGGAGCGCCGAGACGAAGCTCAAAAGTGGGCTGCAAGGTGGCGTCGTTGAAGCCCATCGAGGCATTCAACACGCCAGGGGTTCTGGCACCGTAGAGTTTCAGAGGCAGCAGGTGTGTAGAGGCGAGGCACAAGGCGCCCGACTTGCGGAATCCGTCCAGAATGGCAACACCCAGAGCACCGCCTTCTTCGGGGTCTGTCGCGCGGCCGAGCTCATCCAGGAGGACGAGACTGGCGGGCGTAACGCGCTCGAGCATCTGCTTGACGTGCAGAAGATGACCGGAGAAACTGCTCAGACTTTCCGCGATGGATTGCGTGTCGCCGATATCGGCCAGCACGTCGTTGAGCAACGGGAATTCCGCTTCCGCACAGGGAACGGGGATGGCCGCGTGGGCCATGAGCGCGAGAAGGCCCGTGGTCTTCATGGTGACAGTTTTACCG
>JAVKSW010000011.1:0-16604 GCA_039583505.1 Bryobacteraceae bacterium
GCGAATTCGCGCCAGGTCCCCTGGTTGAATTCGCGCGCCGCTGTCGCCAGCAGCAGCGCGTGCGAGAAAAGATGGGCATTCAGGCCCTGCCAAAAAAACTGTTTCCGCACCGGCATGAAAAAGCGGTATGTGAGATCGCCGCCAAGCGCGCGATAGTGCTCGGAAGTGGGCGACCCCTGATACAACCCGAACGGCACAAGACCATAAGCCGACCGCCCGGACATCGGTATCACGTAGCCTTCTATATAGGTCCGAGCCGCCGCACGCCAGCGCTTGGCGCCCGCCGCGTCCGGAAAGGCGCGCGCCGCTTCGAGCAGTGCAAAGGCGGGCAGCGCTCCATGCACCGTATTCTTATACGGCTCAGCGTTGGTCGCCGACATCGGCCAGAAACCGCTCACAGTCGACTGTCCAGTCGTGCCCGTCGCCGTTCGTTGCAGACCCGTGAGTGTGGACGCCAGTTGTTCCGCAACCCGCCGGAATTCTCCATCGCGCGTCGCATGATGTAGATCCGCCTGGTGAAGCTCAATTGCCGCCAGCGTCCACCACCCCAGTTCCGCCGTGTCTCCGGCGTGCGCGTTCGCACTCCAGCAGCGCTTCGCCGCCTCCAGACACCTGTCGCTGTACTGGCCGTCGCTCGCCTGAAAGTGCTGCGCGTACATCGCCTGCATCGTCGCGAACATCGCTTGAATGAGGCCGTGCTTCGCCGGGTTCAGATACCGGTCGTCCGCGGTGCCCACGACGTTATCGGTCCAATGATTGTCGCTGTTGTCGCCATTCACTCCTCCGGCCACATCGGCCCACACGCGTCCATCGGTGTCCTGCATTTTCAGGAAATAACGATTGCCCCATCGCAGCTCCTCTTCGAGCACATCCATCCCCGAACCCGCCAGATCCCACCCTGCACCCAGATGCCGCGCAATCGCCAGCAGCCCGAACGCGTTCATCATGGTCGCGTCCATCCACTTACGTAAATCGCCTGCATCGTGCCATCCACCTGTCGTATCGACGTGTACGCCATTGTCGCGGCGCCGCGCATCATCCAGATGGCATACCGCATGCACGTTCGGCACCACCACTCCGCAGCGCTGGGCATGGTGATAGCCCACGACCACCGGCAGGAAACGCCGCCACGCATCAGCACGAATAAAGAATGGCGGCGAGAGTTCTTGACCCACCCGGATCTGGTACAGGCCCTCGCGCGTGATGTCGCTGAAGTCTCCGGCCAGCGTCGCGCCAAGATCGGATGTCACCGTCGTCAGCGGCCGCACCTCGCGAAACGCCGGCCCGCTGCCGATGTCGTAAATCAGAAACGAGCCCGTTGTGCCCGGCGGCGTGCGGCGCACATCGCTCCCGCGCACGATCACACGCTTCTTCGCCACCGGATGAAATCCGACATGCGAAACCGCGATCGAGGGCTGCGGCCCCGCGGTCATATTCTCCACGGGATCCGGCCGCGGTGGCCCCTGCTGTCCCAGCAAAGCCGTTGCCGGAGCCAGCGCGCTCAGCGCTTGCATGAATCGTCTGCGTTCCACACCGTCATGTGTATCAGAACGCCCGGCAACGACCTTACGGCTTGGTCGATTTCGTCGATTTCTTCTGGCCGAACTGTTTGAGCAACCCGCCGAGCGGATTCTGCGGCTGCTGAGTGTTAGGCTGCGCTGGCTGATTTGGTTTAGCTTGCTGATTCGTTTGCTGCCCTAATATCCCGCCCAACACTCCTCCGACTCCTCCCTTGTTCCCCAGCACGGATCCAACCAAGCCGCTCGTCAATTTGGACGGATTCCCGCTCGTCGGCAGCAGGTTCGCCAGCTTCATCTTCGCCACCGCTTCCATGTCCGGCGTAACAATCGGATGTTGCATCGTGCCTGTCACCATCACCGGAATCACTAGCTCGCCCTTATTATTCGCAAGTGCGGTATTCAGGAACCCGCCCACGTGCGTGCCGCCTACGGATTGACTGACACCGCTCCCCAGCACCGCGTTCACATGCAGGTTGAGTCCCTCGTCCACCAGATTCATCGATCCGTTTGCCGAAAGCGAACCGGCATCGAGTGCGGCCACTAGGTTGTTTGTCGTGGCCACTCCATTCACGATATCGAGCGTCCCCGACAAACGCTTCAGTGCCGTCCCGGGCGCTGTTTGCGATGGCGCCGAGCCTAGAAACTTACCTACCCGCGACAGCTCGTTCAGGATGTTCAGATTTTTCAAATTGCCGTTCGTCACGTTGAAATTCAGACTGCCATTCAGCGAGCGCGCCAAAGCCTCCCCCGGCCCCGCCGTGAATGTCAAATTCGTATCCGCCGCCATGCTTCCATACAGCGTGTCCTTCATCGTGCTGACCGCCGAGAGCAGCGCGTTCGTGTCCACTCCCGAAAATTTGATCTTTGCGGAACAAAGCGGGTGAGCGGGTCTGGTATCCACCGACACGGTCCCACTCTCTTTTCCACCGAAGAGGTCCGACGATACAGGCGACAGCAGTATTGTTCCCGCGCCAAACCTGCCGTTTGCTCGAACGTTGCTCAACGCCAGGTCTTCGGCCTTGAGCAGGCTCGCGGTCAGCGATGCGCTGCTCTGCTGAAACTGCACGTGAGCTCCGTTGAGAACCAGCGGCTGTGTGAGTGACTTAGTCGCAAGTGTCGCGCTCGCTATGTCCGCTGTCCCCGAATAGACCAGTTGCGCCGTATTCGATAAAGGCCCTTGCACGCGGGCGTTCAGTGAGAGCTTGCCCGATCCCGTCACTCCTTGCGCCGCGGCGACGCCGTAGGCTTTCGCCATGTTCAATAGTTCGCCGATATCTGCTCCGTTGGTCTTCACCGTCGCATCCACGTTCATATTTTTCGTTGCATATTGAGAAAGCGCAACCGTTCCGGTGAGCGTCGTGGACCCGCTCTGCGCGCTGAACTCATTCGAACGAACCACCTGCGGCGAGAGTGTCAGTGCGATCTCCGGCACCGAGACCGGCTCCTTGATTTCTCCTCCGCTGATCTGCACCTGCCGCGCTGAAAGCGACCCGTTCAGCTGCGGAGCCGTCATCGCCCCCACTGCCGTGATATCGGCGCTCAATGTCCCGCGCACCTGGTAATTCGGATTAAATGCGACTCCGAACGCTCCCGCCAGGCGCGCCAGCTCGGCAATCGATGAGTTGTTGGTCGTGAGCCGCACGTTGAGATTCGTGGGTTTCGTCGCTGTATCGATCATCCCGGAAATCGAAAACGAGGTCGCGCCGAGTTTCACAACGCTAGGCCTGACCTGAATCTTGTCCTGCTTGCGATCGTCGCTGACGTCGAATTGCGCCTCAATCGGATAACCCAGCTTTGCGCCGTGTACCACCGTATTCTCGAGCTTCAGGTTGCCTTTCGCCCCCACGATCTCCCCCTGCGAAGAAACCGTTCCGTCGCCCGACGCCACGCTGTCCGTATTCGCCGGAACCACTCCCGGCGAAAAGCGATTTACGCCCGAGAGCGTCACTTCCGCCAGCGAAAAGCGCCCGTCCAGTGGCAGTTGCGCCGTGTTCCCCGCTTCCAACGGACCCGCCTTTCCGTTGAACGTGAACAGCTCTTTGCCCTGCCCCGGAAAATGTACTCCCACATCCAGCCCAAACTGCTTCCCCGGTGCGAAGCCCGACAACTTCAGGTCGATGTGGTCGTACACCGACCGCGGCGCCTTCGCGGCTTCATCCGTCACGGCCACCTGTCCGTCGTTAATCTTCAATTCATCCAGCGTCAGCTCGCCCGATGAATTGCCGCTCGTCTTCGCGCCGCCAATCGTCGAGAAATTCCAAACCCCGGCTGCATTGCGAATGACTTCGATCTGCGGATTTTCCAGACTCAGATCCTTCACCTCGGGACTGCCACGGAGAAGAGAAAACAACCGCGCGCTGACATACACCTCTTTGGCGGTCGCAAACGGCTGAGCCGCCGGGAACCCTGCCGTTTCCCCGATCGTCAACCCGTCAACGCGTATAGATAGAGGAAACAGCCGCAGCCCTAGATGCCCCAGCGTGACCGGACAGCCCAACTTCTTCTGGAGCTCACTCTGGACCACCGGTCGATACTTGTCCACATTCAGGAGCACAAAGCCGAGCACGCCAGCAACCAGCAGGACAACCACAATAAGGATCGCAATAAACAGACGGCGCATAACGTCTAATTAGACGCTACTTTCGCCGAAAACCAAGCAAATAGTTAGTAGTCTGCCGCCTTGTGCCAACTGCCGCGACTACTCCACCACAGCCCAGCGCCGACCGCGGCTGCCATCCCAGCCACGACGCCGACCGGCACAGCCGGAGTGCGATCCTCCGTCGCGTACTCGTCTTCGGGAAACTTCGACGCCCCATCCTGACGGTCGCCGCGCATCGCCATCTGCAGTACTTGCGCAAGATGCAAGCCTTTGCGCTCCGTCTGCTGCAGGATCTGCTCGCGGCAGCTGAACCCATCGGCAATGATCAAGCTATCGGGCGGGGCATTTCGGATCGCGGGCAAAAGAACCCTTTCTCCGCACTGAATGCCGACCTCGTAATGCTCCCGTTCATATCCAAATGCGCCCGCCATGCCACAGCAGCCCGAGTCCAGGATTTTGTAGTCCAGCCCCATCTTTTTCAGAACACTTTCTTCCTGCTCGAATTTGAGAGTGCTCTTATGATGGCAGTGCCCGTGGACAACCGCCTTTCGATGTAGTTGCAGAGGCCGATACCTTCCCACCTTTTGCTCCAGAAATTCGCTCAGCAGGAATGTTTGCTGCTGGAGTCTCTTCGCATCTTCGTCGCCGTAAATCAGATTCGTCAACTCGTCCCGGAAAACTGTGACACAGCTCGGCTCCAGGCCCACAACAGGTATCCCTTGTCGGATCGCCGGGCGCATGGTCGTGAGAATCTGCCGGAGCAGCTTCTTGGCCAAATCCAACATTCCATAGTCGTAGAGCGGACGTCCACAACAAAGGCTTTGCCGGATCACGCGAACCCGATACCCGGCATCTTCTAACACCGCAACAGCAGCTTTCGCTACTTTCGGCGTGAAGTGATTGTTAAATGTATCCGCCCAAAGGATCACCGGCGGCTTGCCGACATTGCGCAGCTCTCTTCCCGCAAACCAATCTTTAAAAGTCTGCGGCGCGAACGGAGGAATTTGCCGTTTCTGCGAATAACCAGCGCCGAATTTAGCCAGGCTGGCGAGACCGGGACTTTGCGTAAAGAAATTCGCTGTCGCAGGCATCACCGATGCCAACCGCGACCACCAATAAATCAGTCCCGAAGCATAAGCATGACGCGGCCTTAAATGGCCTTCGTAGTAGTGAGAAAGAAATTCCGCCTTGTAAGTCGGAATATCTACGTTGACCGGACACTCCCCTTTGCACCCCTTACACGAAAGGCAAAGATCAAGCGCATCCTTGACGTGGTCGTCCCGCCAGCCACCCGTAATCGCCTCGCCATGTAACATCTCAAACAGCAGTCGTGCTCGGCCGCGCGTCGAATGCATTTCTTCGCGCGTCGCCATGTAACTGGGGCACATAGTCCCCCCGTCCTCGCGCCGGCACTTCCCTACTCCCACGCAACGAAGAGTGGCGTTCGAGATGCTGAATTGATCCGCTTCGTAATGAAAATGGGTCTTAGGCTGAGGAGGGTCGTACGCAGTTCCCAGGCGTAGATTCTCTGTGATCGAATAAGCATCCACTGCCTTCCCGGGATTCATCTTCCCGTCCGGATCCCAAATCGCTTTAAATTCCCGAAACGCCTGGACTAAGTCGTCCCCGAACAACTTAGGTAAGAATTGAGCCCGCGATTGTCCATCTCCGTGCTCCCCGGAAAACGAACCGCCGTACTTCACAACCAGCGATGTCGCTTCCTCCATAAATGACGAGAACGCATCCAGCCCCGCCTGCGTCGTCAGCTCAAACGGTACGCGGATGTGAACACAGCCTTGCCCGAAGTGTCCAAAAATGGAAGGGTGCCACCCGTATCGGGCGAATAGCGCGTCCAAGTCGCGAAGGTACCAGCCGAGCTTATCCGGAGGTACCGCGGAGTCTTCCCATCCTGGCCACGCCGGAGGCTTACCAGGCACGAACGAGGCGCCGCCCAGAGCCGCTTCCCGAATCTCCCACATTTCCCGCTGCTGGGCGTCATCGTCAACCAGCTTCATCGAAGGAGAATTTCCTGCTTGCTTCAGATGTTCCATCAGGGCCCGCGCTTGTGAGTTCACATCCTCTTTTGTCTGTCCTCCAAACTCAAGAACAAGCCAGCCCTTTCCCTCCGGCATCAGTTTCAGCTCATTCGTGAAGAGCCCCTTTTTTTCGTAGTCGCCAAACAGCCTGTCATTCCAACCTTCAGCCGCGATCGGGTTGTATTGAACCACCTCCGGAATATCGTCAGCTGCGTGATAAACGTCCGGATACCCAAGAATAAGTAGGTTGCGAACAGGTGGATCGGGGACCAGATTGCCCTCGATTTCGAGAATCGTGACGCAGGTGCTTTCAGTTCCTACCAGCGCACGTCCCACATGAAATCCGTTCTCCGGCAGCAGTTCATTCAATGGATAGCCCGATACCAGTCGCGGAATCTTGGGAAACCGCCTCCGGATCCGATCGCCATAACGGTCTCTCAGCGCAATGAGCTTCCGATAAATATCGCCTTTTCTGCCGCCCTCTCGAATGAATGCTTCTAGCTGCTGACCGCTTGTCTTGCCCACCCACATCCGCACGCCATCGTAAGTGAGAATCTCCAGCCGTTCAATATTCTCCGTGGTCTTTCCCGCCATCTGGGCATGCATTCCGCACGAGTTATTCCCGACCATGCCGCCGACCGTGCAACGGTTGTGCGTCGCTGGATCCGGTCCGAAGATCAGGCCATACTTCTTGCTCTCATTCTGGAAATCGTCGAGCACGCAGCCGGGTTCAACGCGCCCCAGCTTGTTGCCCGCATCCACTTCCAATACCCGCCGCATGTACTTGGACATGTCGATGACGACGGCCACGTTGCAGCA
The DNA here is from genome assembly GCA_039583505.1 of Bryobacteraceae bacterium. GTDB lineage: Bacteria > Acidobacteriota > Terriglobia > Bryobacterales > Bryobacteraceae > Bog-105. The sequence continues at coordinate 6,975 of JAVKSW010000011.1, forward strand.
CTGTCCCGCGAGGCTTGTGCCACCGCCGCGATTGAGCACGGGCGCCTCAAAGCGGCGGCATATAGCCACTGCCTCAACTACGTCTTCCTTATCGCGAGGGACAACGACTCCGATCGGAATCTGGCGATAATTCGACGCATCCGTGGAGTAAAGCGCGCGACTGCCGTTGTCGAAACGCACCTCACCTCTGATCGTCGACCGAAGCGCCGCTTCAATTTCTGTCGAGTTCGCCGGAGCACCAATCTCGGTGCCGAGTGACTTTCTCGGAAAGGTTCCTCCGCTGTGCTTCAGCGGCTCGCCTCCAGAGATCTTGATTAGCACGCCGGACCCTCTAACCCGCCGCTACAAGATCTCGCGCACTTTGTCCTTCATCACCGTCTCGATGATCTTGCCCGCGTGCTTATCTCCCCTGGCAAGCCCTTCCGCAAAGCCGATTGCTTGCGTGGTGGTGATTTTGCCCGGCATGGGTGGCTCGTGCGGATCAACCACCGCTTCCACCAGCGCTGGCCCCGGGTAGTTTATCGCTTCGCGTAGAACCGATTCCGCATTTTCCGCCTTTTCGAGTGTGAAGCCCCCTATTCCGCAAGCGCGAGCCACGCTCGCGAAATCAATCGGCTCCAGATCGATGCCGAACTCCGGATTCGCATCCTGCACAAGTTGTTCCCACTTGATCTGACCGAGAACATTGTTCTTCACCACGATCACCTTCACGTTCAGCTTGTACTTGGCGAGCGTCGCGAGCTCCGCCAGCAGCATCGACAGCCCGCCGTCCCCCACCACGCACACCACTTGCCGGCCGGGATACGCCACCGCGGCGCCGATGCTGTAGGGCAGACCGTTCGCCATCGTGGCCAATGAGCCCGACAATGAAAACTGCATCTCGCCCCGAATCTCGACGTAGCGCGCTGCCCAGGTTGCGATGGTGCCGCTGTCGGCCGTGACAACCGCATCGTCGTTCAGTAATTTGTTCAAGTGGTACGTCACCACTTGCGGTTTCATCGGTGAGTCCGTGCGAGTTCCGCGCTCCTCCATCAGCCCGTTCCAGCTCTTCATGCGCTTCTGACTTTTCTCCAGGAAGTCGCGATTGCGCTTTTTCTGGACTAGCGGAAGCAGTTCCGTCAGCGCGGTCTTGCAGTCTGCGGCAATCCCCACATCCACGGCACAGCGCAGGCCGATGCGCGCGGGATCGACGTCGATCTGGATAATTTTCGCCTGTCCGGGCTTCGGAAGGAACTCCATATACGGGAAGTTGCTGCCGGCGATCAGCAGCGTGTCGCATTCTTCCATCGCGTCCTGCGAAGGCGCCGTCCCCAGCAGCCCCAACCCGCCCGTCGTGTAGGGGCTTCTGTCCGGAGTAACGGCTTTACCCAGCAGAGGCTTGATAATGGGCGCGCCGATCTTCTCCGCCAGGGCGAGTACTTCCTCTTTCGCTCCCAAGCAGCCCCGTCCCGCAAGAATCGCGACCCGGCGACCATGATTGATCAGTTCTGCCGCTTCCTGAAGCTCGGTCTGCGAAGGACGCGGGTAAATCGCGGCGTACACATCGGCGCTGTGCTTTTTGGGGTTGGCCTTCGAACGATCACCTTCGGAGCCTTTCATCTCCTGAATGTCCTTCGGGATCGTGATATGAGCAACGCCTGGGCGCGACAGAGCCGTTTTGATCGCTTCATCCACCACGTTATTCAGATGGGCCGGTCCCATCACCCGCTGGTTGTAAACCGCGACATCCATGTAGAGCTTGTCGAGATCTACGTCCTGCTGGTAATGCGTACCGATTAGGTCGTGAAAGGTGTGGCCCGTGATCGCGAGAACCGGCTGTCCGTCACATTTCGCGTCGTATAGACCGTTAAGCAGGTGGATTCCGCCCGGCCCCGAGGTAGCGAGGCAAACTCCCAGCCGGCCTGTATATTTGGCATAACCGCAAGCCGCGAAGGCCGCTGATTCCTCGTGCCGAACCTGGATGAACCGCACTTTCTCTTGGTGCGTGCGCAATCCTTCGAAGATGCCGTTGACGCCATCGCCGGGGAACCCGAAAACCGTGTCGATCCCCCATTCCGATAACCGCTCAATCAATAATTCGCCGACCGTTTTTGCAGATGCTGATGAGGACATTCCAGTTTTAGGACGCCATCAGTCGCCGTTCGCTCTTTACGAAAATGTACTGGGTTGCTAAAAGATGCCGGACGATGTTAGTACCCACATCGTGAAATCCGCGCGGAAACTGCAAGTGGATTCGAGAATGCGCCAACCTTTACAAAGCTAACCGAGCCGCGACCAAAGGAAGCGGTTGCCGATAGGTGTACGGAGCCTGTCGTCAGGCATTCGCTTGCGATCTCTGAAAATACGGTACACGGCCTCGACGCTTACAAACGGGGAAGATGCTAAGCGCGGCGAGTCTGCCACCCATCAGTAGTAACGACTTGCCAAGGATCACGCGAGTCGTTCCTGCAACTGAATAACGACCGTATCGCCTTCCTCCTTGCAGATTTGTTTTTGAAGGTCCGATTTCACGGGCAGCTTGTGGGTGCCGTCTCCCAGGGCCATGAACGAGCTACGGAATGGATGACCATCGATCGTGCCGCGGACCTTGACCAGACCGCGAGTACCGAAGAATGCAGCCGAGTCCGGCATCACCACGTATGTCCAGCCTGCTTTAGCAGGGGACTTCTGCAATCGTGCTTTGAAGCGCTTATTTAGCGGTTCCGAAACGTTTGCCATGTGCTTCCTCCCAGGTTTTTCGTCAGTTCACGACTGCAGCGAGAATCGTCGCGTCGTCGGTTTGGTTGTTATCTGAAAATTCATCGAGCACTTCGAATACGGCCTGCACAATCCTGTCGGGCTGGCGCGCCTGACAGCAAGTTACGGCGGCGACAAGACCGAGCACTCCCCACTCCTCGCCTGCCGTATTCGTGCCTTCGACGATCCCGTCGGTATACGCGACGATGAGATCGGCCGGCTTCAACTGAACCGCCCGCGCTTCGTAGACGGTGTCGGCAAAAAATCCGACGGGCGGCGCGCCGGCTTCGAGCCAGTTGATTGCGCCGTCTGAGCCGATGACCATGGCGGGATTGTGGCCTGCATTCACATAGTGCAGTGTGCGCGTATTTTCGTCGAAAACGCTATAGAATACGGTGGCGTACCGATCCACCGGCGAGCAGGCGTGCAATTGGCGGTTCACCGCTGTCACGACTGCCGCCGGGTCGTCGGGGGCGAACAAAGCGGCGGTGCGCAGAGAGGACTGGACGTTCGCGATGAGGAGCGCCGCGGGAAGCCCCTTACCCGACGCATCGGCAACCGCGAGCGCCATGCGGCGGCAGGGTAGCGGCAGGAAGGTGAAGCAATCCCCCCCAAGGGCGCGCATCTGCCGGCATCGGGCACTGTACGTGAGCCCCTGCGTCTTCGCGTACGGAACTTCCATGAATCGTTCCTGCAGGTCGCAGGCGACCGCCCAGTCCTGGCTTACGTCTACTACCATGGAGTCCGTAATCATCTCTGCACCTCCATAGGTATGTCGCCGCGTGCGGCTCGAAATCGACATCGGACCGCCAATTCTTTCGCATGGAAAATTTGTCCCGAAGCATGTCGAGAACGCGGGAAGCTGTTCCGACTACCCTACGAACGCGCCAAAGGCAGCGTGAAACAAGGAGCAAAAGACATGAAATACATCTTGTTGATGTCCGGAACAAAAGCAGGGGTGGACACATACCGTGCATGGAGTAAGAACGATATTGATGCGCATATGGCCGTTTTGGCCAGCATCAACCGCGAGCTCACCGAATCAGGTGAGTTCGTGGCAACACAAGGGTTGGCAGCCCCGCATGAGGCTAAGCTGGTGCGCGGCTTGAAGGACGGGATGCCCGTCACGGACGGCATCTTTCCCGAATCCAAGGAGTTTCTGCTGGGCTACTGGATCGTAGATGTACAGTGGCCGGAGCGGGCCTACGAAATTGCGGGCCGAATTTCAGCCGCGGCGGGACCCGGAGGAATACCGACCAATATGCCAATCGAGGTTCGGCAGTTCGCCATCCACGCTCCGCAATCTTAAGAGCGCGCCTGCAAACGTTCCGATCGAAAGAAGCAAGATTGTGAAATACATTTTGATGATGCATGGCAAGAAGAGCGACTGGGATGAGTACGCCAGGTGGTCGAAAGAAGATCTGGAGCGGAACATCGCCTTTATGCAGAGCTTCAGCAAAGAGCTTAACGAGACCGGCGTCTTCGTGGACACGAAGGGGCTGGCTTGGCCGCAGGAGGCGAAGATTGTTTGCGCCGGGAAGAACGGAGAGCCCCTTACGGATGGCGTGTTCCCGGAATCGAAGGAGTTCCTTGCGGGATACTGGGTCGTCGACGTCGAAAGTCCCGAGCAGGCGTACCAGATCGCTGCTCGTGCATCGGCTGCGCCCGGGTTCGGCGGGAAGCCCGCAAATATGCCGATTGAAGTACGGCAAGTGCTCAGTTCCCATAGCGATTTGGGATTCTGACACGGACACAATCGAACCGTGGCCCGGACGGAACAATCATCCGATCTTCCCATCGGACACCTGCTGCGAGAGCTGACGTCGCAGGTGCTCGGCATTGTGGTGCGAAGATTTCACGACTTCGCCGCGGCCGAGGATGCCATTCAAGAAGCCTCGATCGCGGCAGTGATGCAATGGCCGCGCGACGGTGTTCCCCAGAATCCGCGCGCGTGGCTGACGCAGGTTGCCTTCCGGAAGATGGCGGATCATATCCGCGGCGAATCTGCCCGGAGGCGACGCGAAACGGAAGTTGCGGAAGAGGCGGTGCGTACGCCCGAGACTGCTTTGGAGGTTGCGCCGGAGGAAGACGACACGCTCGTTCTTCTCTTTAAGTGCTGCCATCCCGCGCTCACGCCTGCTTCCGCCATTGCTTTAACGCTCCGCGCCGTTGGCGGTCTCACCACCGCTGAAATCGCCAACGCATTCCTGGTTCCGGAAACGACGATGGCGCAGCGAATCAGCCGGGCAAAGCAGACCATCAAGGAATCCGGCATCCCATTCCAATTGTCGAATGTCGAAGAGCATGGCGTGCGTCTGCGCTCGGTGCTGCACGTCTTGTACTTGATCTTCAACGAGGGATATACGGCCACCTCAGGACCGCACCTGCGGCGCGCCGATCTCTCGCAGGAGGGGATACGCCTGACGCGCATGGTCCTCCGTCTCCAGCCCGACAATACGGAAATCGCCGGCCTGCTTGCGCTGATGCTGTTGACCGACGCGCGCCGGCATGCCCGAACCGGCTTAAACGATGGATTGATTCCGCTAGCGCAGCAGAATAGGGCGCTGTGGGATCGAGGACAGATTGCAGAAGGCGTCGCACTGCTCTCGGCCGCACTGCCAAAAGGCTCCGTCGGGCCTTATCAATTGCAGGCAGCGATAGCCGCTGTTCATGATGAAGCCGCCCGCCCCGAAGATACGGATTGGCCTCAGATACTGGCGCTTTACGAGCTGCTGAAACGCATGCCCGACAATCCGATGGTGATCTTGAATCATGCAATCGCGGCAGCGATGGTGCATGGCCCGAAACACGGTTTGAATCTGCTGGACGCGCTCAAGGGCGACCCGCGAATCGCCGAACACCACCGCATGGATGCCGTTCGCGCACATCTGCTGGAAATGGCTGGCGATATGCAAGCTGCGGTGAGACATTACCGCGCCGCTGCAGGCAAAACAGCCAATCTCCCCGAGCGCAATTACCTTCTGATGCAAGCTGCGCGGCTTGCTGCAATGATGCCCAATTCCTGACAAACCGCAAGGACATAGACAAGAACTCAGTTTCCGCAGATAGCGCTTCAAGACTTTAAACATCATCCGATCGCCGCGCTTGCTATTCTCGTCTCGTTCCGCCGTCTTATGAAGCTCAAGATTCGCCCTCTCACGCCCGAGCTCTGGCCTGCTCTCGAGAACTTATTCGGCGAGCTCGGGGCGTGTAATGGCTGCTGGTGCATGTATTGGCGAATCGGCAGTGCCTACCGTAAACAGGCCCGGCAGACGAACAAGGCAGCGTTCCGCGAAATCGTGAAGCGAGGTCCTCCCCCGGGCTTGCTGGCTTTCGACGGCGACGTGGCTGTCGGATGGTGCCAACTTACCCCGCGCGATTCGTTACCTTGGCTTGACCAGGTATGGCGGCTCAGGCGCATGGACGACGTGCCCGTGTGGTCCATCTCCTGTTTCTATGTGCGCAAGGGCTATCGAAGGCGAGGCGTTACCTCCGCGCTGATCGCGGCCGCATTGAAAACCGCGAAAGCGGCAGGAGCACCGGCGCTCGAGGCATACCCTCTCGACGCGCAGTTAACTCCCAGCGCGTCGGGTACCGGCTATGCCTCCACCTTTGCGCGCGCTGGCTTCCAGGTCGTTGGCCGCCACGCGCGGGCTCGCCCCATCATGCGCCGTAATCTCTAAGCGCCGCCCGGGAGTTGACATCCAGCGCGAAAACAGCCATACTTCCATCGATAGCCGATGGGAAGAGAACTCAAATCACCCGACCTGCTTCCAGGAACACTGGACTTGCTCATCCTGAGAGCTTTGGTTCCCGGAGCCATGCACGGCTACGGAATCGCCTCTCGACTCAAGCAGGTTTCTGAGGACGTCTTGCAGGTTGGGGAGAGTTCGCTTTATCCCGCCTTGCAGCGATTGCTTCTGAACGGGTGGGTCAAAGCCGAGTGGGGAAGCTCGGAAAAGAATCGTCGTGCCCGCTTCTACACATTGACGGCAGCCGGACGTAAGCAACTCGCCTCCGAACGCGACGAATTTACTCGAGTCGTTGGAGCGATTCAAAAGGTCCTGAAGATGGCATGAATGAACATGGCATGAACCGATCTCTTCACTCGATGCTGGCCCGCGGTTGGCGTCGCCTGCGCTTCTGCAAGCGTCGCGCACAGCTTTACGAGGATTTAACCGAAGAGCTCGAACTTCACAGGCTGCTGCAGCAGGAAGAGCACCGCCGTGCCGGGCTGACACCTCAATCCGCTAATCAACTTAGTCGTAAACAGATGGGCAATATTACTCTTGCAAAGGAAGAGTGCCGCAATATGTGGAGTTTTCTGCGCCTGGAGCGCGTCTTGCAGGACCTCCGCTATGCCGCACGAATGTTCGGGAGAACACCGGTGTTTACAAGCGTCGCGGTGCTTTCTCTCGCTCTCGGCATCGGCGGCAACGCCGCCATGTTCAGTCTCGTGAACACATTGCTGCTTCGCCCTCTCCCCTACCATCAGCCGGATCGCTTGCTTCGCATCACGGGCATTTATCCACGCGCCGCCATTCCGTTTTTTCAGCAGCAGAGCCGCGCGATGGACATCGCCGCGGTAAGCACCGGTTCGGAATTCAATCTCACTGGACAGGGGACGGCAACTCGCGTATTCGGAAGCTCCAGCTCTTCCAATTTCTTGACCGTACTTGGGAGTTCGGTAGCAGAGGGGCGCGGTTTCAACCCGGGAGAGGATCTCCCCGGGCGAGACGGTGTTGTCCTCATCAGTCACTCGTTATGGAAGCAGCGCTTTGGAGGTGATCCGGCAATCCTGGGCCGTATCGTCACGCTGAATGGCATCAACCGCGCGATCGTCGGTGTCATGCCTGCCGAATTCAACTATCCTTCCGCGAAGGTGCAGCTTTGGATACCCATGCGGCTGGACCCATCGAATTTCCTCGAGTACTGGGCGGGCGAGTTTGTGTCCCTGGTTGCTCGACTTCGCCCGGGAGCGGCAATCGTCGACGCACAAAGCGAAGTGCGAGACCTCGTGCCTCGTTTCAGGAAAACATTTCCTTACCCGATGGCACGTGATTGGAACGCGGATTCCACCGTCATTCCCCTGCAAGAAGACCTCGTCGGTGGTATCCGCACGAAACTGATCATCCTGCTCGCCTCCGTTGCCATCGTGCTGCTCATCGCCTGCGCGAACGTCGCCAGCTTGCTGTTGTCGCGCGCCACGGCACGCCGCAAAGAAATTGCACTCCGGGCTGCTTTGGGAGCTGGCCGGCTGCGCATCGTCCGTCAAGTGCTGACAGAAAGTATCGGACTCGCGTGTGTGGGCGCCGTGTTAGGCATCGCTGTCGGAATGACCGCGCTCTCCATCTTCAAATCCCTGCTGCCGTCCTCCACGCCAGGTCTAACACAGGTTGCCGTCGATTCGCATGTGATCGGTGCGATAGCGGTGCTGGCTCTCTTCACCGGTCTCGCGTTTGGCCTCGCTCCCGCTCTCAGTGCCTCACAGATCGACCTCACTGAGGCGATCAAGACGGGGACCCAGCGGTCAATCGCCGGCTTCTGGACTGGATTCCGGAGCTTTCTCATCGCCGCGGAAGTGGCCCTTACCTTGGTGTTAGTGGTGAGCGCGGGTCTGTTGCTGCGGAGCTTGTACCAGCTCTCGAATGCCGATCCGGGTTTCCGTCCGGCACGCATTCTCACCGTGCGCATCAGTCCCAACCAGTCTTCCTGCAATCAGCGATCGGCGTGCGTTGCACTCTACAGTCGCCTCGTCGCGCAGACACGGAGCACCTTTGGTGTTGCCTCCGCGGCAATCTCCAATTCCGTTCCGCTCGACGGAGAGCTTCCCACGGTCCCTGTGGACATCGAAGGGCATCCCAAGACAATCGATCATCCCGCACCCATGCTCTGGTTCGGCGCAGTAAGTCCGGGTTACCTCCCTATGCTGGAGATCCCGTTATTGGCAGGTCGCTACTTCACGGAGACAGATGGCGCAAACTCGCCAGGCGTTGCTTTAATTTCCGCATCCACCGCGCGCCATTTTTGGCCCCGGGAGAACCCCATCGGAAAACACATCAAGCCGAGCAACAGCCCGCAATGGCGAACAGTCGTTGGAGTGGTGGGTGATGTGCGCGAATACACCTTGAGTAAGGGTCTGCCCAACTGGATCGGCGGTGCTGTCTACATGCCGTATGCTCAGTCCGAAAGAGAGGACGGCCGTATTCCCGCGGCCATGGACCTGCTAGTCAAAACAAATTCTGATACCGCCCGGCTCAGAAGCGCTATCCACCAGTTGGCGCAAGAAGAGGACGCCAACGCTCCTGTCAGTCGCGTCATCCCGCTGCAAAGTGTCGTGGCAGGCTCTATCTCGGACTTCCGCTCCACCATGCGCGTCTTTTTCAGCTTTGCCGCTGCCGCCATGCTGCTCGCCGCAATCGGCATTTACGGTCTCATGTCCTACTGGGTCAGTCAGAGGACCTACGAAATCGGTCTGCGTGTCGCCATCGGAGCCACACGGCAGCGAATCGTTTCCATGATCTTGACCGAAGGTTTGCGAATTTCCGTGTACGGAATTCTCGCCGGCATCGGCGCAGCGCTCGTGCTAACCCGATTTCTGGCCAGCCTCCTTTATGGCGTAGCGGCCACCGACATCTTCACGTTTGCAGCAGTCATAGCCCTGGTCCTCGGGGTCGCCGTCCTCGCAACCACATTCCCTGCCTGGCGAGCCACTCGCATCGACCCGGTCAAGTCGTTGCGAGCGGAGTAACCAGTTCGCAGACGCACCAGTTCGTTCGGTAAAATCGCTTTTCGCACCGCCCTCGACCGCCTCAGTGAGGATGTCCGTTATTCCGTTGAAAAGGAGACGACTCAAAAACAGGTTTAGGCGGCTGAGTGAGCAGGCGCCACGAC
>JAVKSW010000012.1:0-16206 GCA_039583505.1 Bryobacteraceae bacterium
TTCAGTCCCTCTACCTCAAACAGCAGAAAAACGATTCGTTGCCGCTCATTGAGCTGGGCCAAGGCCCGCTCGAGCGCGATCTTCAGCGGCAGCTTACTCTCACTGGCAAACTCGGTGGCCGCCGGGGTTTCGGCTAGCCGCTGCTGTTTGCGCATCGCGTCGTAGCAGCAGTTAATCAAAATCCTGTAGATCCACGTCGTGAGCGAGGACTGCCCTTCAAAGCCACGAACTGCCCGATATACCTTGAGAAAGGCCTCCTGAACCGCGTCCTCAGCGTCGGGACGATTCCCAAGCATATGAAACGCAAGGCTTTTCATACGACCGCCATGCAAGGCGTACAGCCGTTCGTAGGCGCGTACGTTGCCGCGCTTGCATCCTTCGGCAAGCTCTGCGTCGGAGGGATTTTCTGAAAAGCTACCGGCGAACTGAAGCGGCAATCCAATCTCCCAGGCCATATATACGCAACCACACAGGCAGTTTGTTTAGCCGTTCTGCGCCTTCGGGACCCGCGCAGCGGCCATTTATGCCCCCTTTTCTCCGCTTTCCAACGTCGTTATCGCGCTTTAGACGCTACTCATTAGCCCAACGTTGGGGTACGTTCCAGTAGTCACAAAAAAATACGGAACAGCATCTATGGCTCGAATGGCTACGGCGCGATATTACCCTGGTTCCTTTGAACCCCATCCTTCGAAGCCCTTGGAGACGCGCAGTGTGGCGTACCTCGCCCTCGGAGTCGCTGCTGTTTCCGCAATCAGCGTGTTCTTCTTGCTATGCCAGCGCGATCATTCGCTCTTGCTCCAGGCAAGCCTGCCGGAAACCGGTCCGTACGTAAGCCAGAATACTCCCGCGGTCCCGGCCCCTTCCCCGGCTATCCCGGCAAACCAGATCGTCGTTCAAGAGTCTGCCGCTCAACCGAGGTCGGAGTACATACCGTTTAACGTCGCCCGATCCCGGCGCTTTCAGCGGGTGGGCCCCATCAGCGTCGGCGTTTGGAGAACGGATGCCAGACATGGAACCTATGATGTTGGCGTGTTGGTAGATGGGCGCCGCTTTGACAAGCGCCACGTGGGGATGGACGAGGCGCTGGCCATCCGGGTCGGCAACGCTCCTCCTATGGAACTGGTCGTGAATAGGGTCAGCAGGAACGACATCTCGGGTTATCTGAGCGCACCAAGACCACTCGCGGTCCGGTAAGCCGGTTTAATCTTATTTCTTCCCTCCAAGATCCAGTCCGATCGCGGTGCGCTCATAGTTTCCCGTGATTTTGAAAGGCACGATCTTCTCCTTGCCTTTTTTCTTGAGGAACGGAGTCATTGCTTTCAGCAGGAAAGACTTGAACCCGGTCGCTGCGTCGGCGGGGTGGTCCGTTACCAAGGTGCCATGCAGGTCAACGTTGTAGGGCTGCGCCAATCCATATATGCCCTGCATCCGCGCAGTCGCTCCCGGAACACGGAAAGACAAACGCGATAAAGTGGCTATCCCGTTCGTCGCGACCACGTGACCGCTCAGATCCGAGAGCCCCGTTTCGCTGTCTTCCGTAGGCGCTTTGCGATTGTGGTGGTTTCCTGCACTGAGCCGATCGATGGTGCTCTGAGTCGCCTTGTCACTGAATTCGCCGGAGCCGACTCCGAAGTCGCCAATCAGTTTCAGCTTCTTCACGAACTCGCCCGCCGAAGGTGGCACTTCCACGTGACCGCGAAAACTGACACTGCCGGTCATCGGGGAACGCCTTGCCGCGATGAACAGATTGAGAAGATCCTCAATGCGCCCGTTTGTAGAGGACATATCCAGCGACACGCTTTTGCCCTTTTCTCCGGGCCGCCGCACCACGCCGCCTTTCACCGCGATCGTAGTTTCGTCGAAACGCGCGATAACGCTTTCGAGCGTCGTATCGCCGTCTGTTGCGTCAACGGTGGCGTGAAACTGGGTGCTCAGCCGCCTCGTATGGCTCGTGCCGGTGAGATGGAAATTCGGTACGTCGGCCGTTCCCGTGACGTCCATATGCGCCAGTCGACCGGTGAATTTTCCGCTGGAAGACAATGTTCCGCTGAGGTCCTTGAACACGGCGAGATTCGCGTTCCGGTATGTGTAATAACCGTCTACCGGAGTCATCGGTGGGTTGTCGGCGTCCCATGGACCGAATACTCCGCGAGATTTGATTTCGCCGGGTGGCTCCGGATTAGAGATCCTGGCCTGGTAGGAAAGCCCTCGATTGTTCCCAACGCCATCGAGAGCTAGTCTGTCGATCACAAGCTCAAACGGCTTTTTCCCCGGATCACGCGACACGAAGTCGAGAACCGCCCCGTCCGCAATCACCGTCCCAATCACCAAAGCGGGACCTGGCGTGTTGCTCTGCGTCAGCGGCATCACGGGATTCGGCCCTCCATTGGGATCGGAGGGAGGTATGGTAACGTGCATGCCGATCGCCACCACCTTTGAGAGGCTCCGGTGGATGATCAAACCCGTATAGCTGCTCTTAATCACTAGCTTGCTAATCGTGATGAGCGGTGGTTTGTTCTTGTGTTTGCGATGCAGAAAGCTGATACCTTCGGCCACGCAGCCGGGCGGCCAATATGTTCTGCGGAAGTGATCGACTGTAACGGAACGCACCGATCTTTCCTGTAGTACGTCGATAAGCGCCTGCTGCGTAAAGGGCCAGTTAAGAACCAGGACCGTTATGTAAACGAGGATGCCGACCGCGGAGCCAATAGGAACGAGCAACCACCACCGTCCAAGCCGGAAGCCGTTCGGCGACGTCGGTGTGTGTTGCGGCGATTGTCTAACCGTGACCGTTGCTGCCAACGCTCAACCCTCCGTTGGCCAAGGCCTTACTCCCGATGCCCCAGCCATCTAGGTGATCCGCTCAACCGGAGAAATGTTACGGCTGCCCGCTCGTGCGCTTTGCTGACGGTACTAGTGCTGCCAGTCAATCGAGAAAGCAAGATGCGCCGCGGTTGTCGGGAAATACATGATGGTAGGATGGCGTCTGCCAGTTTATGGCTGCCCTGAAGCCAAACGAGATTCGCACAGTTGTCGAAGACGAACTGAGGAACACTCCATTCATCGACGTCCACACGCATCTGTTTATGCCGTCGCTCGGCAAGCTCGGATTATGGGGCATCGATGAGCTAATTACCTATCACTACTTGGAGGCGGAGCTGTTCCGTTTCTCGACCATGGCTCCCGCAAGCTATTGGTCGTTATCGAAGCGAGAACAAGCCGACCTGATCTGGCGAACGCTTTTCCTGGAGAACACGCCCGCTTCGGAGGCGACCCGCGGAGTCATTGCCGTGCTGGAGGCCTTCGGGTTGAACACCCGGGCTGAAGATCTCTCCGAAGCTCGCGAATTTTTCGATCATCGGAAATTGGAGCCGCACATTGGTCGCGTCTTCGAACTCGCCGGCATCAGCGAGGTCGCAATGACAAACGATCCGCTCGATCCCGAAGAGGCAGCGCTGTGGGAGGGAGGGGCCGAGCGCAACGCGCGCTTCCATTCGGTACTGCGGCTGGATCGCATCCTGAACAGTTGGGACCAGCATTGGCCCTACCTGCAGGCAGAGGGATATGCCGTTCAACAGGAACCAGGCGCTGAAACGATTTCAGGTGTGCGGCGCTTCCTGGCGGACTGGTGTGCACGCATGCAGCCGGTTTACATGGCTTGCTCTTTGCCCGATACGTTCCAATATCCGTCCGCTTCCCTTCAAGATTCGGCAGACAGCGTGCGCGCGCGTCTGCTCAGAGAAGCGGTTCTTCCATCCTGCCGTGAGTTCGACCTCCCTCTCTCGCTCATGATCGGTGTTCGCCGCCAGGTAAACCCGGCCATTCGCCTGGCTGGAGACGGAGCCGGTGTCGCCGATCTTCGCACCGTGGAACGAATGTGCGTAGAGTTCCCTGATAACCGCTTCCTCGTCAGCCTGCTGAGTCGTGAGAACCAGCACGAACTTTGTGTTTACGCGGGCAAATTCGGCAACCTTCTGCCTTTCGGCTGCTGGTGGTTTCTCAATAATCCGTCCATCGTTGAGGAGATCACACGCGAACGCGTCGAGATGCTGGGATTCAGCTTCATCCCGCAGCATTCCGACGCAAGAGTTCTCGAGCAAGTGATCTACAAGTGGAGAAACACCCGGCGAACGATTGCGCCGATCCTCGCAAACACCTACCAATTGCTGGCAGAAGATGGAAGGCCTGTGACGCGAATGGACATCCAGCAGGATATTACGCGGCTGTTCCGCACCAACTTCGAACGCTGGGTGAAGCTGCGAATCGCCGCCGCGACGTGCGATAGTGCTTACGCGAAATGAGCGCCACAGCGCCTCTCAGGCGAAATATTCCCCCACAACTCGGCAAGATCCGACATTTCCGCTGGTACATTTGCGGCCTGCTGCTGTACGCAACGACCGTGAATTACATGGATCGCATGGTGCTCAGCATCTTGAAGCCAACCATAGGCCACGATCTCCACTGGACGGAGACGCAGTATGGCTGGATCAATGCGGTCTTCCAACTCGGTTACGCCGTAATGATGCCGTTGGCGGGCCGCCTGATCGACTGGCTCGGTCTTCGCGCGGGCTACTCGATTTCCACTCTCGTCTGGAGCATCTCCTCAATGAGTCACGCTCTGGCGAGAACCGTCACAGAGTTTGCGATCGCCCGCCTCGGTCTCGGATTGGGAGAGGCTGCAAACTTCCCGGCTTGTCTCAAGGCAATCGCGGACTGGTTCCCTCAACGGGAGCGTGCGCTTGCCGCGGGCATCTTTAATGGAGGCGCAAACATCGGCTCCATGATCGCTCCGCTGCTCATTCCCGTCGTTACTGCCCGTTTCGGCTGGCAGGCCGCTTTCATCTTTACCGGGTCGCTGAGTTTCTCATTTGTGATTTTGTGGCTTGTGATTTATCGCGAGCCGGAACAGCACCCCAGGCTTTCAGCCGAAGAGCTTTCCCTCATCCGCTCCGATCAGGAGCAAATCTCGGCTGATACCGTCCCGTATCGCAAATTGATTGACAAGCGAGCCGCGTGGGCTTACCTGATCGGCAAATTTTTGACCGACCCGGTCTGGTGGTTCTATCTTTTTTGGCTACCCGACTTTTTGCATCGCAAGTATGCCGTGGATCTGCTCCATATGGGGATGCCCCTGTTAGCCATATACGCTGCGGCCACGGCCGGATCGGTTACCGGAGGCGGTCTCTCTTCCTTTCTGTTGGCCAAGGGATGGAGGGCGGGGGCAGCACGCAAAACCGCGATGCTGGTTTGCGCACTGTCCGTTGCTGCTGTCATATTTGTACCCAGTGCGGCCGGCAATCTCTGGCTGACCGTCGTCCTGATCGGTATAGCGGCCGCCTCACATCAGGGATGGTCCGCAAACCTGTTCACGATTCCTTCCGATTGTTTTCCGCGAACGGCTGTGGGGTCCGTCGTCGGGCTTGGAGGTTTAGGTGGTGCAATAGGCGGCATGGTCGCGCAGCCGCTAATCGGCAAATGGCTCGACTTTTCTCATGACGCCTACGCTCCGCTGTTTGTCGTCGCAGGAACGATATACCTGATCGCTCTTCTGATCATCCATCTCCTGCTGCCGCGATTCGAAAAAGTCGCCGTCTGATTCTTGTGACTGCGGAACCGCCTATTCGCCCGAAGACCAAGCAATTCGAAATTCAGGGTAAAGGGTCAAACCGCCGCAAGCGAAAATCGTCTGGCCTGTGATGTAGGACGAATCGTCGGATGCGAGAAATGCGAATACGGCCGCGATTTCTTCCGACGTTCCGGAGCGGCCCATCGGGATGTGGCTCTCGACCTCTCCTCGAGCTTTCGGATCGTGGATCCAGGCATTGTTAATGGGCGTGACGATCGCCCCAGGTCCTACGGCATTGACACGAATGCCTCGGTCCGCATATTCGAGTGCAAGCGTTTTGGTCATGTTCTCCATGCCGCCTTTGCTGATCGAATAGGGCACGTACTTCGGCTTCGGTATTATTTCGTGAACGCTCGAGTTGCTGATCACTACACCCGGCGCTTTCCGTGACAGAAAGTGATGAATCGCCTCGCGAGCGCACATGAACGCCCCGCGAAGATTGACTCCGATAATCCTGTCGAAGTCGGCCATATCCAGTTCGTCGCTTGGGGCCGGTTTCTGAATTCCGGAATTGTTCACAAGGATGTCCAGTGAGCCGAACTCCTTCAGCGCGGTCGCAAACATCTCTTTTACTTGCTTTTCGTCGGCGACATCGGCTTTGATCGTGACGCTCTTATGCCCTCGCTCGACGGCCTTCCCCGCGACTTCCACTCTCTTGCGGACTGCTTCCGCGCGATCCTTGCCACTGTTGTAATTGATGGCTACATTTGCGCCTTCCTGCGCAAAACGGATCGCGATTGCTTCCCCGATGCCCGAAGAAGCTCCTGTGATCAGGGCGTTCTTCCCTCTTAGTCTTTCCGCTATATTTGCCATGATTAGAATTTTTCCTGCGCGTTAGGCGGTCTGAACCTGCTTTGATCCACGAAAGCCGTAGAAGGCAATAAACAGATAGCACAAAACAGGAAGTACGAAGGCGTGATGGATGCCTATGTGGTCCGCCAAGGAGCCCTGCACTTCCGGAATTATCGCGCCTCCCACAATTGCCATTACAAGGAGCCCCGATCCTTTGCTCGTCAAGTGACCGAGTCCGGCGATGCCGAGAGTAAAGATGCTCGGAAACATCACGGAATTGAATAGGCCGACTAGGATGATGCTCCACATCGCGAGGAATCCGAAGCTCAGCATGGAGGTGGCCACCAGGAGGCAGGCAACAATGGCTACGAACCCAAGCAGCACTCCCGTGCGCACCTTTTGAAGAACAGCCGATCCGATAAACCTGCCGATCATCGCACAGCCCCAATAAAAAGAGACATAAACGGCAGCGGCTTTTTCCGACATTGCTCCGATCTCCGGCTGGCTGAAATAGTTGACCAGAAAGCTGCCGATTGATACTTCCGCCCCCACGTAAACGAAGATCGCCACTACGCCGAGTACCAGATGCCGCTGATGCCATAACCACTTACCGCTGTGCAGGTCTACGACGTCGGTCTTGTCTTCGACCCCCACGATGGTGGGCAGCCTGAACATACCGATCACGATTGCGAGCACCAGCAGCACCACAGTAATCAATAGGTAAGGAAATTTGACCGTGGAAGCTTCATGCAATCGGTAGGACTGCAGAGCGGCTGGGGCCATCCGTCGAACGGCGGTCATAGCTTTTGGAGCGCTGCTCAGAATCAGGAAGCTGCCGAAGTACGGCGCCACGAACGTTCCGAGCGAGTTGAACGCTTGAGCAAGATTCAAGCGGCTGGAAGCTGTTTCCGGAGGCCCTAGTACCGCGACGTACGGATTTGCGGATACCTGCAGGGCTGTCATGCCGGCAGCGATGATCACCAGAGCCGCCAGAAAGAAGCTGAATGCAGGCAGGCTTGCCGCAGGCAGGAAGAGCACTGCTCCCAGCGCCATCGTACACAGCCCCACGACCATGGTCCGCTTGTAGCCAATCCAGTCGACCACCTTGCCGGCGCCCAACGCGAACACAAAATAGCCGGAAAAGAAGCAGAACTGAACCAGCATGACTTCCGCATAGTTCAGGTCGAAAATAGATTTCAAGTGCGGTATCAGAATGTCATTAAGGCACGTGACAAACCCCCACATAAAGAACAGCGTGGTCACCATGGCGAGGGCACTGCGACTACCGGTCGAACTGGACGCGGAGATCGTGGCGCCGGACTTGCCTACGTTTGCGATAGCCATTGTGTACGGGGCTCTTGTGAGCGGTGCTACCTCATTCTGGATGATTTACGACAAAAAACGTAACGTAAATTGCGTACTTACCGCTCCGACGCACGTACTGTGACGGCTGGGCGTTCCATCCACTGATTTCAATTTGCAGGTTGCCTTTTACCGTGCTCATCGGACACTCGATTTCAACGTCTCGCTTCTCGCCAGCGAGCAGCGATACGTAGTTATCACTGTAGTACGCCGGGAGCACTCGGGTTCCGTCGGCATTGCGAACCGTGAGCCTGTTCATCAAGGCGAGCGTTTCGCTCTGATTCGAAAGCTGCACCGTAATCCGAACGATATCACCGGTTCGCGTTTCAACTGCTGAACCGGCAAGTATGGCCTTCGGTAATCCATTTAGCTCGCGGTATGTGGAATCGTCGCGGGAGTACCAGTAGAGATTTTCAGATACCGGTGCGCCGTTTGCCTGTAACAGCTCCAGCTTGACGAACGTTACACCAGATGCGACGGATTCAGGTAATACAACCTGGAAGCTAGCTGTCGTGGCATTTGGTTCCGCATTGATTTTTTCTTCGTGCGCGAAGACTGTTTTCCCATCCAAAGAAAAAACCCGGGCGCGCAGCGACAGGTTGTCAAGTGCGCGCGTCGTGTTATTGACAACGGCCGTGGTCAGGTCCGGCAGATTGAGCTGCACGTGTAGTCGTTCACAAGCTTTCTTCACTCCCCAGAAAGACGCCTGAGTATCGTAGTCCCAGCTTAAGATCTGCCACATCGTGCTCGGCCAGGCTGGTTGCGTCATCCACAACATCCGCCCGCTGTTCGGGCTCCATAAATGCGCGTTGAAGCCTTCGAAAATGGCCCGATGTTCGACGTAATCCAGCATCTGGGCTTTACGTTCGAAATCTTCCAAATCGGTAGCCGGCCCAAATTCTCTGGCGAGTATTGCCATAAATGGGGCAACGTCACCGTTTCCGCTCTGATGCCAGTCGTGGTACGCCCAAGTGTCGTTCGGTGGCCATTGCTCGGCTTCCGGAACAAAGCTTCGGAACGAATCGAGCGTGGGCATCGAGGGCACGCCGAGTTCGACAGCGAAGCCGCGCCCGAATTTCGTGAAGTAATCGGCGGGTTCCTGATATTTGTAGGGCCCGCTGTTCTGAAGATTGACTACATTCGAGCTCGGCGCGTAAAATCGTGTTCCATCCAGCGTGCGCACGAGTTTATCCAGGCCTTCATTTACCGCCGGAGAGGGAACGCCCTCATTACGTCCGCACCACAGAAGAATAGAAGGATGATTGCGGAAACGCAGTATCGTGTCTCGTGCATTGCGTAGAAACAGAGCCGTGTCGCTTGGCTCTACGTTGTAGTTCTGAGTCGATTCCCAGAAATCGTTCCAAACAAGCAGACCGTATTCGTCTGCCAAATCGTAAAAAACCTCCTCCGTGCTTTGGCCCGTCCAGTTGCGGATGATATTCAGGTTGGCATCGCGATGCAGCCTGAAGTAAGGCTCCAGGTGTTCCCGCGAGACGCGCTTTAGCGCATCATCCATGCCCCAGTTGCCGCCTTTGCAAGCGATACGCACGCCATTCACCTTCACCACCAAATACGGAGCTGCCCGCAGGTCGGTCGCACTGCGAATTCCCGGTGACGTTTTGGCGTCCGGCCGCAAGGAATACACCCATCCCTCGGCTGTCTGGATGATCCCTTCATGCCTGACGTCCACTACTTCTTGGCCGGCCGCTTCCGTCGGTGAATATTCCACGCGCCGCAAGTGGCCGCCGGGGCTCAGAAGCGAGAGTTCGTAGCTGATCTCGCGAATGCCAAAGCGCAATGTTTTCGTATCCGATACGCCGTTTGAGGTGGTGAATGTGAGCTTCAGGCGATAAAGCTCCGGGGCGCCGTAACCGTTCGGCCACCACAGCCGTGGATGGGATACAGCCAGGCGCGGGAACTCCGAAGGCGCGAGCGGGACGATCGTCTCGCCAGGGTCGATTGTGACATTCTTCGCGATCTCCACTCCCTCGAATCCAGCGTGGAGAACTCCTTGGACGGCGGCGCTGGACTGATTATGAAGCGGAACCGCAATCGTCACGTCCGCACGGCTGGTATCGGGCAACGGAAGAGAAGTAATCACATGCGCATCGCCGATCGCAACCACATCCGTCGCTTTCAGCGTCACATCCTGCCAAATGCCTGTGTTCCGGTCCCGTATACCCGGAATCCAATCCCAACCTTCGGTATCGATGAATGTGGGCCCGTCCAGGCACAGGATCCCGCCGTTCTCGCCCGGCCCACCTCTTATCGATTGTTCTTGCGGAATCCCTGGGTGCGGTGGCGGAGAAATGCGGATCGCCAAGGCGTTTACTTTTCCAGGTGCAAGCACGCCGGTCACATCGAAAACGCCGCGGATAAACGCGCCTTTAATGGTTCCGAGCTGCTTTCCATTCAGCCACACTACGGCCGCGTAGTTAATTCCGTGGAAGGTTAGATTCAGCCGTCGACCCGCCACGGAAGGCGGTGGCGTGAATTCGGTACGGTACCAGTAATCCTGCTTGTTCAGCGTCTCAGGAATGGCAAGATTGTTCAGTCCGTAATATGGATCCGGATAAACGCCGCGATCGATCAGCGTAGTCAGCACGGTTCCGGGCACCGTCGCATCAAACCAGCCGTCCGTCTGAAATTTCGGCTGGGAGATTTGAGCGCCGTTTCCCTCAACATTTGGGGCTGCGGCCAACCGCCAGCCGCCCGAAACAGCCCATTCATCGCTTCCCCGCGCCGCGAGCGCTGGTCCCGTGTAGGCCAGCGGATGAGGTATTGGCTTCGATGCCGGAGCCAAGGACTTCGGCATCGTGTCCGGATCTTGCGGCGCACGATACCCAGTTTGCTGCCGCTGCTGAACGGGCCAATCCTTCGATCCTGCTTCGAACTCGATCAGGTCGAACACCGGAGGCTCGCTATACAACATTCGAATCTCATTACCCGTCAGAACCCGAGGCGTGAACGTGAAATCCGCAATTTTCCCGTTGAAATGCGCACTGTCGGGCCAGGGCATTTTCTCCGGCGCCATTTGAAGTACCGGGGCGATGGCGCCCATGCTCATTGGTTTCCGGGCTGCCTGCGTGCCGTCAGCGTAGAGTGTCGCTGTTATCCCATCGAATGCGGCGGCCAGGAAATGCCATTTGCCCGCGTCCATCGCCGTTGACGCAAATTCACTATCGCTGCCCGCCCAAAGAGCTAACTTGCCGTCGACAATCGCGAAGTAACGCTGGCCTCCAGTCGCGTTCGTCGTATCGCCCGCACCCGCCAGCAAGCTGCGGACGGGGAACGGCTCGTCTGTGCGTATCCAGCAGTACATCGACCAGCTCGAGCCAGCCTGTAGCGGTGCATTCCGGGCGAGCGTTTTCTTTAAGCCCAGTCCGCTCGCGACGAATACACCGTTGTATCCGCCGTACGCCAGCTCGTTCGCACGTACCTGCGCGCCCGCGGGTGGTATGAGATGGAGACACAAAAACGAAAGAACGACGAAGCGAAACATGATTTTTAGCGTCTCGTCATTTCCAGTGATAGGACGCGAGCAGATCGCCATTTTCCCCGACCAGCAGCAACGCTCCGTGACCCGGGGCGAGGCGCGCTGAAAATTCCTTGGTGCTCCTCGCGTCGCGGAATGAAACTTCCGGGTCGTCCGACTCGGAGCTGATCGCATAGAGTGTTGCGTGAGGAAAGCGAGTCGGACAAATCAGAATTCCTGGATCTTCGAGAGTGGATGAGTAAACAGCGTCCACATTCGCGGTCTTCAAGGCATACTGGTACACTTCGCCAACGGCTTTCAGATTATCGTTGAGTTCAAGCGGCAGCGCTACGAAGAGAATCTTCCCGCGTCCAACTGTTTTTTCGACGAAAGTGCTCCCGTCCGGCAGGAAAGCGCGTTCCAGGAAATCTGTCTTCGGTCCGGAATACGTCAGCCGCCCCGATCCCCCAGGCCACTGAATCTTCTGATTCATCAAACGCAGCCGGCCGGGGCGGTAGTCGATCCCAAGTTCAGTCTGCCGGCCGGTAGCTCGAAAATGCGGGTCTTCATCGAAGCGGCCCGACACAAGCAGTGTTGCACCGTCTTTCGCCTTAATGAGAAGGAGTTCCCACGATTCCTGACTGAGCACCCAAGGCGAGGGCAGAATGATGAGCTTCGGGTTTCCGATCCGCTGTATTTGCTCTTCTCCGACCACGTACGCTTCTGAATGCGCATATCCATAGAGTGCCCGCACACACACCTGCTGGGCTTCGATCGCTAACATCTTGAACGTCGAAAGCTGCAGCGACTGCGGCAGAACAATCGCGACCTCTGGCGGCCTCAGTTCCGTCGCGTAGGGTGCGGCCTCTTCCGCGAACTTGCCCATCTGCCGCATTGTGTTTTCCCAGATTTTGCTCGAACCGTCGCTACGCTTGATTCCGAAGTAGATTTCACGAGCCCAGTCCCATGACATCGCTCCACTGGTGCCCCCGGCAAAGCCTGCAACCCATTTTCGTTCGATTAGGGAAGCGCCCGTGATCTCGTCAAATTGCCATTGCCCGTTCGGCAATATAACCGGCTGGTAACCGGTCTCACCCACGATGTTAGGAACGCCGGGCACCTTTGCCGCAAGCGAATCCCAAAGCAACGCATCATTCGCTCGATACGTATGATTTGTTGTAAACGACAACCCTGCCCCGCCATAGAACTGGTTCAAGAGACGGTCTCTTACTCCGCCCTCATCCTGTCCCACATCGATCGGTTGCTTGCTGCCGGTTGAGCGGATCGCCGCAACCATCGTCTCCACCCATCCACTGAACATGTCCTGCGCGAACAGGTTGTAGTCTCCCGCGCGCGCCTGTCCTATATCGCCATGTTCCAGGTCGAAACTCAAATCGTGTTCACTGGGCAGCGGAACGGAATCGAACGAATTGACCTGATCCGGCGTCAGTGACCAAGCCGCAGTCAGATCCTCCGTATTGCCATATCTCTGTTTAAGCCACTTGCGCCAGGCCGCGATCTCCGCCGGATCGTTGTCCGGAGTATTGCCGCGCCACAAGTGCTTCGGATTCGAGAAACTAGGCTCATTGATCAGGTCCCACGATAAGTAAGGAACGTCCTTGAATCGGTTGACGATCGACAGCATGTAATTCTGCTCCGCGCGAATCGTCTCAGGATCCAGGTACGGGTTAGTTCCCGGCAGGAATGCGACCGGATTGCTCTCTCCCAGCCTCAGTGTTGTCTGCGGATCGAACGCGAAAAACGTAAAGTTGACCGCGATGTTGTTTTTACGTGCGCACAGTAGATAAGCTTCCACATTGCGCAAAAAACGTTCGGTCACGGCGCCATCCTGATCGAGAAATTTAATCTGCCCTCCCCATACCCCGGTTCGGACGAATGAAGTGCCGTGCCGCGCCATCTCGGCGAAATCGCTTTCCCACGTAGCAGCGTTCCGAGGTCCCGAAAAATCCCATCCGTTCTCTTCCGTCGTAAAGTAATTCGTGCCAAACGGAAAGAAGGGCTTGCCGTCCCTCGTCAGAAAATCGCCTTTTACACCCAGCGCAGGCCCGGAGTTCAGCAGTGACGCATCCTCCACCCAGAATCCATTCTGGTAGTACTCGCGCGGCTTGTCCGAATCGTAATACGTCGCTCGTATCCTATAAAAACCTGGCTTAAGCGGCTGTGTGAAATCTACGTTCGCGTCCAGGGCATTCGCGGAACAAGGAACCAGCCGTTCTGCGATGAGAGCGCCGTCACTTGACACGAGATCGAGCTTGACTTCCCGGGTCCACGGCGGATGCTCTGGTCCTTTTCGGACAATCCGCAGGTGAACAACTGCTGACGGAACCTCACCTGTCTTGAAACTTGAGAATTGTGTCTCAACCCAAAAAGAGACGGCGCCCTGCCGCGCGTATTCTGCAGCCGTATGAATCAGCAAAATCCCGTCGTTCGTATCCCAATATCCGGATCGAGGTTGAAAGTCCAGGTAAACCCATCTGTATCCCAGCATGTCGCCGGCAGTGGGCCCGAGATGATTGCTTAGAACGACAGGAGCGGCGATTTTCTCGTCGTCACGGTTGATCATGTACCCCATGCCGTCGATCGCGCGACCTTCTAAGACGAAAAACTTCTCCGCCTCAATGCTTAGATTGGGTAGAAAAGAATAGCCGTCCTTCCAGGCAAATGTCTTTCCATCGTGCTGGGGGGCTTCATACGTGTGGAGAATTCCCAATTCGCGTGAGTATGCATCCTGCGCCGGACCGGGAGCGTACCGGCCGTTTTCTCCCGTAACGGGTACGCGAAAAGGTTGTCCGCCAACGATCAGCAGGTTGCCACCGGCGCGGAGATAATGCAGGATCGACGGCCAGGCCTTTTCCGGAAATGCGGAGCCATACGGCAGGACAAGAAGATCTGCCTGGGCGAGAGCTTCCGGCTGGACCAAATGATCAAGATTTACGAACGCCTGTTCATCGACGCCCAGCGCTTGTTCGAGGGCGTGCCGTGTGACCGTCTGGCTGCCTATCGTCGGGAAATCAGTTTGCCAGAAGACAATCGTGCGAGCAGACGCCGAACTGCCCAGGACTGCGAAAACCAAGACCATGCCCAGGCTCCGGATCCCTATGTCCAGCATTCTCTTCACTTGCGGTACGAACCCGATTGTATATCCCCGTCGCGCGTGGGTCGCGGCTAAACAAGATAAGTTCAATCCAAATTTTCGATTGGAATACGTCGCGACCTTTCACGTATTCTCAATTAACAGTTTCGTAAAACCCTACCCAGTCGTAACCTGACACTCCGTTCTGTGTCGAAAGCCCATTTTCGAAAGGGAACCTGCGAGGTTCCAGGGGCAAATTGCCGCCGGTCGTTGCTTTGGCTGTGCCCCACTACCACCAGTAATCACCGATGAAGGCTTGTGACTACCGAATTTTAAGGAGACCTAAGTGGCTGATACTAACTCAGTAGAAATGAAACCGACGCTGGGCCTTACCGGCCTGACGATGAACGCTATGGCGCTCATTGCGCCAGGAGCCTTCTTATGGTTAACCTTCCAGGTACAGAGCGCGACCGGTGTAACTGCGCCTGCCATGTGGATCGGCATTGTTCTAGCACTGTTGCTTTGCCTGGCGACGGCAGTTTGCTATGCGGAGATGGCGAAGCTCTATCCAGGAACTGGAAGCTCCTATTACTTCGCTGAGCAGTCGTTTCTCAACCACGAAAAGATGTGGCGCTATGCCCGGCTTTCGAAATTTATCGTAGGCTGGGGCTCACACCTTTACTACTGGATTTACCCGGGCGTGATGGTCGCCGTCATGGGCGTACTCTGCGGTTACGTTGTCGGAACCATCTGGCCAAGTTTCATGAGCGCATCGAACCCCGGACCCGCGTTCATGGCCATCATTGCGATCGTCTTCTCATTCGGTGTCGCCTACATCGCTCACCGCGGTGTAAATGGCGCCACTTCTGTCAACATCGCCATCAACGTGGTTCAAATCTCGGCGCTGCTTGTCTTTTCGGTCATGGCCCTCGGATACCGGATGAACCACCCTCCTGGCAGCGTGGCCTATCAATTCGACTCGACCTCGGGCGACGCCTATACCTATGAATTTGCGACTACCAAAACTGTCGATAAAGGCCAAACGACAGAGACTATCGTCAGGGATGCGAGCGGCGTGCCGAAACCCAAGCTCGATGCTGCGGGAAAGCCAGTCCCATTCAAGATCAGTTATCCCGAGCACGACGATAAGGGCAATTTTGTCAGTCACCCAAGCGCCGGCTCGGTCGTGGGCATTCACAACTTCGGTTGGGTCTTTGTCCAGGCCACCGTCGCGATTCTCATTCTGGTAGGCTTCGAATCGGTTACCGCCATGGGCGGGGAGGCCAAGAATCCTAAACGGGACGTTCCCATTGCCGTCATCACGTCCCTGTTGGTGCAGGGGGCGTTCTGTTACCTGATCGAGTATTTCGCGGCTAACTACTTTCTGAGTAGCGGCTATCCGATGGCCACCGCCTCCGGGTCAGCCGCCCCCATCGGCGACATGATGATTGTCATCGGCAATGCGATCTTCGGTGCTGGGCACGGTCGCACGTTCATGTTGGTTGAGGCATTTACGGTCTTCCTTGCCATCATTGGAACAACTCTATCCTGTATGAACACGGGCGCGCGCGTCACCTACGCCATGGGAAAAGATCAGGAGTTGCCGGATCACTTTGGCGCTCTGCACAATGCCAACCTCACTCCGCATCGCGCAATCTGGACCCTGGCCGTCATTTCGGCGGTCATCGGCGTAGTTGCGGTCTCGGCCGTTTTTGCGGACAGCAGCGCGCCGACCGATGCCACCATTCAGGCTCTCCCGCATGGCTTCTGGTCGAGCTTCGGTTACTTGTCGCACGATAAATTGGCCGCGCTTCCTCAAACGCTGCTTACAATTACGTTAGCCTCCAACTTTGGGAC
>JAVKSW010000013.1:0-15917 GCA_039583505.1 Bryobacteraceae bacterium
TCCGTTACGATCAGGTATGCAAAATCTGTCTCTATGAGCGCGCGAAAACTGGCTTTTCCGCTTGTGGCTGTTTTTTCCCTTCCGTTCGCAGCTCTCGCGCAAGCGATACCGAGCAGCAGCCCGATTGATTCGAAAGTGGGCTAGATTATGACCCACACCCATGCCAAAGGTATGGCCGTCGCGATCATCGATCACGGCAAGGTTAACTATGTGCAAGCTTACGGAGTGCGTAACGCCAGCGGAGACCCGCTGGCCACGAACACCGTGTGTACGGCGCTTCGCTCACCAAAAGCTTGTTCGGGTACACGGTGATGCAAATGGTGGGTGCCGGCAAGCTCAATCTCGATACTCCTATCAAGGACGATCTCGACAAGCCTTTGCCGAGCTACGGCCCTGATCCGGTGTTTCCGGACAAGTATGGACCGTACAAGGACCTCGCCGACGATCCGCGCTGGGAAAAGATCACCCCGCGTATGTGCTTAGATCACTCCACAGGCTTCAGCAACTTCTGGTTCATCGAACCGGACCAGAAGCTGCATATTCATTTCGAGCCTGGCACGCGCTTCAGCTACTCGGGCGAAGGCTTTATCCTGCTGCAGTTCGTTATCGAACACGGCCGCAAGGCTCAAGGGTTAGGGCTCGATCTGGGTGAACTGACCAAGACCAATTTCGACCGGCTTGGGATGACTCGCACAAGTCTGGTTTGGCGTAACGGTCAGGACCTGAACGTGGCCGACGGGTGGAACGACCAAGGCCAACCGCAGCCGCATGACAAGCGCAGCAAGGTGCGCATGGCGGGCTCAATGAATACCACCATCGCGGACCTTTCAAAATTCACCGCCGCACTGGTGCATGGCGACGGTCTTAGTCCTGCCTCACGCGAGGAATTCAAAAGGCCGGTGTTGCACATACCCACTGCAAGTCTGTTCCCCCTCTTCCTCCCTGACCTGCCGCTAACTGAGCAGCGCAAAGATCTCTACTCGGGACTGGGCGTGGTTCTCTTTGACGGCCCTCAGGGCCACGGTTTCTACAAAGGGGGCCACGACGGCCAGACCGCCAACACAATGGTCTGCATCGAGGCCAGCGAGCGTTGCGTCTTGATCCTATCTAACGACGTTCGTTGCGAAGCAGGCTTCGCTGAACTTGTTAGATTCATCCTCGGCGACACTGGCGTGCCCTATGGCTGGGAATATGGAGAGCACGCAGGAAAGTCGTAACTTCGCAGTGAACTTGGTATCGCGGACCGGATTCTGTCCCGTAACATAGATCCTGCCTTGTCCCGAAGGGTTTACGAGCCCAGATGAAATTGCGCGTCCGTCCAATGAAGCTCAACGGCTGGAAACCGGCTCAGCAAACCTGCAAAACTCTTAAGTTGCCGCTTAGAGGCACTCCGCCTCAAACGGCGGAATTCCCGTTTTCGGCCAGCATATTGTGGCGAAGCTTGTGGGGCATTCGCAACTTTCCGCGACGTAAGTTCCGATACAATCCTCACGTGCACAAATTGTTGTTGCTTAGCTGCCTGTTCATTTCCTCCGGTTTGTCGCAAACCGCAACCTACGGCAGTTTCACGAACTCCGACGACGTTGGCGCGCCTTCCATTAAGGGCTCGGCCGAGTTTGACGGCACCACCGGCGGGTACAAGATCAGCGGATCCGGCAGTGACATATGGGGCAAAGCAGATCAGTTTCATTACGTCTGGCGGGAAATGTCCGGGAACTTCGCCGTCACGGCTAGCGCTAAGTTCCTCACTGAGGGCATCGGCCACCGCAAGGCAGTCATCATGCTTCGCAAGAGCCTCGACACCGATTCCCCCTTTGTCCAGCTCGCGATCCATGGGGATGGCACGCCCTCCGTCCAGTTTCGCAATGCCAAAGCGGACAACGTCAATACGGTCGATTTCCCAATCGAAGGACCCGGCACCTGGAAGCTCAAGCTCGTTCGGGATGGCGTCAATATCGCGGTCTGGATCGCAAAGGACGACGCTCCACTCAAGGAACTCGGAACCACCATGAACCAGCTGGGAAGCCCGATCCTCGTCGGCCTCGGAGTCAGTTCGCATACCGACAAGGCCGTCAACACAGTGTTGTTCTCGAATGTCTCTGTGGACCAGTTGCCTGCATCTGATGCCGCACACCCGGCCCTGGGCATCTTCACCAACTCCGCCGATATCGGTTCTCCGGCCATCCGAGGCTCTGCTGAATATTCGAACGGAGAATACCGCGTCACCGGCTCCGGTGCCAACATCTGGGGCAAGCACGACCAGTTTCAATACGTCTGGCGAGAGATGTCCGGTAACTTCACGGCCACTGCCACCATGCGCATCTTGGGCGATGGCGTCGACCACCGCAAGGGCGGCATCATGATCCGCCAGTCGCTCGATCCCGATTCTGCGTTTGCCGATGTAATGATTCACGGCAGCGGAATGGCCGCCCTCCAGTGGCGCAGTAAGCAAGCCGAAAACGTGAATACCTTCGATCTGCCTGTCGAAGGCCCCGGCACTTACAAAATCAAGCTGGTCCGCACCGGGGTCAAAATGTACATGTACGTTGGCAACGGAGACGGCGAACTCGTCAAAATCGCAAACACAGAAGTGACCTTCCAGAACCCGGTGCTGATCGGCCTTGCCGTCTGCGCACATCAGCCCGATGCAACGGCAACCGTGCTCTTTTCGGATGTTTCCGTCGAGGAACAACCCACTACCGCTCCCGGACCCCGGTGACACACGATCGCTTCACCAGCGAAGCACGCGGCTGCGAGCGTCTTCGGGATTCGCCAGGAAAGTCTCCCTGTACTTCGTGCTGCTGCCCTCGCGATTGCTTCTTATCTCCTCATTGGTGGTAGCAGCCCCCATCAACAATCTACGCTGTCGGTAGAATCTCGATGGACATACTCGGCACAACGCCTCAAAGAGATCCCTCCTCGGTAGTCAGGATGCGTAGATCTAAGATCATCCGAGAGCGTGCTTAGAAGTTGAATGTCAGCCTGAATGGCTGGCGCTCGCTCTTCCACGCCCGTGTGAAATTAGGGCGCTGAGGTGATCGTGATTGATGCGTTCTGACTTGGTCGAGGATTTTGGATAAGGAAGAGATCGTCGAATCATTGGCCTACATTTGATGCGGGTCCAGTTCGGATGGCCGATCGGCCTCCCTGCCCTTGGCATCAACCGCAGCTGCTATCAGCAAAATGGCAATGGTCCAAGTCACAAACGGACTCGACATGTACTCACTGGCTTTGCCTCCCATCTTCAAATTCTGGTGCACGACAAAGAATGCTGACACTATTCGCCGACTTCTGTTTGCAAGCTACTATATGCGCTAAATGTCCAAAAGTGGTCAGTCACCGGAAGTAAATGTGATGAATGGGGCCGAACTGCCTCCCAACGATCGTGCCGCTGAACAGCAGCGATTTCTTTCGCTGTTTCTCCGCAGCGAAAAGGAGGTGTTCCGCTACGTTGCAGCGCTAGTCCCGAACATCGTCGACGCGGAAGATATCGTGCAGCAAACCGCCCTCGCCCTGTGGGAAAAATTCGACGTCTACGACCCGGTGCAGCCGTTTACTCCCTGGGCCTGCCGGTTCGCCTTGAACAAGGCCCGGCGGTGGATCGAGCGGCGTCAGCGTTGGCAGGCGTTGCTGGAAGGTGGTCTCGCCGAAGAAGTAGAGCAGCGCCGCGGCGCATTGCGCGCGGAACTGGAGTTCCGACTTCGGCACTTGGAAGACTGTCTGGAACACTTGCCGGAAGAACAGCGGTCGCTTGTCGAGGGCTATTACTACCGTCGGACGGCGGTTGAGAGGCTGGCGGACGATTCCGGCCGAACCGTGGCCGCGACGTACAAAGCGCTGCAGCGAATCCGGCAGTCACTTCAGCTTTGTATCGAAGGCGCCGCCAAACCGGAGCGAACATGAAAATAAAGTTCCCTTCGCCCGAGTTCGACGACGCGGTCGCGGCCGTATGCCACGGTTTGGTTTCGGATGAGCAAGTGCGAGCACTGAATGAACTGCTGCGCAACGACGCCGCCGCGCGAGACGAATACATTCTCCGGCTAGAAGTTCATTCCCGACTAGCCTCAGACGCCGATCTGTTCGTTTCGCCTGCGACTGACCACGTTGCTTCCAGCGACAAACGGCGGATGCTTGGGCTGCCCGCCTTCACTCCGGTATCGACCCGGGGTGGATGGAAACGAGGGATTGCGTGGACTCTCGCTGTGGCCGCGAGCATGGCGCTAGTTGCGACCGCCACTTGGCTTTTGTCGCCCTCAGCCGCCATTTCCAGTGCAATTGCGACCAGCAAGGCGGTAGCAATGTTGAATGAGACGGCTGGCGCTCGGTGGGCCGGGCCGGACGGAGGACCTGGGTTGGGCGCTCCACTGGAGCCCGGCTGGCTCAAGCTTGAGGCGGGGTTGGCGCAAGTCGTGTTTTACAGTGGCGCGCGCGTCGTCATCGAGGGCCCGGCCGAACTTCAGCTCATCTCCGCGACTCATGCGGTATGCAGTCGCGGCAAGGTCACCGCGGAAGTCCCACCGCAGGCGCGCGGATTCCGCATTGACACACCCCAAGGGAAAGTGACGGACTTCGGCACAGTCTTTGGCTTGGAAGTAAACGAGGGGCGGACGGAGGTCCACGTTTTCAAGGGCCAGGTTACGGTCCAATCTGCCGCCGTGAGGACGGATGACAATCTGCGCGAGGGCTCTGGCGCTGTGATGGAAACCTCAAATGCTCCCCGCCACATCGCGGCCGACCGGAAAGCGTTCGCCGGCTTATTCGAGTTGGAGGCGAAGTCTTCAGCGGCGGAAGTGCTGCGGCTCGATCAGTGGCGCTCCGCGGGCGAAAGACTTAATCGCGATCCGTCCCTGCTAATCCGCTTCGTATTCGACGCGGCGAAACCTTCGCGATGGGAGTTGCCAAACATTTCCGTACAGGGCGGGCTCACGGGCGACGCAACGATTATCGGATGCCAGTGGGGTCAGAGTCGCTGGCCTGGAAAACGCGCCCTCGAATTCCAGAATGTGAACGACCGCGTCCGGCTGAACGTGCCCGGCGAATTTGACGCATTGACGATTGCGACATGGGTGCGGGTGCAGGGGCTCGATCGTAATCTGAATTCGCTGTTCATGTGCGACGGCTTTGCGGCCGGAAGTCTGCACTGGCTTATCCGAAAGGATGGGGTATTGGGCATCACGATTGTCGGCGAGGGTTCGGGGAATTATCAAATCTCGATGAGCCCGCCCGTGCTAACGCTTGATCGGTTAGGATTGTGGGTCCATCTTGCCGTCGTCGTAGATGGCAGAGCAGGGCGTGTGGTTCACTACGTCAATGGTCAGCAGGTCGGCGAAACGGCGTTGCGCATCAAACCGCCTTACCGCATCGGCACCGCCGAATTGGGCAACTGGAACACGAAAGGGTATCCGGGAAAGGATCCCTTCATGATCCGTAATTTCAGCGGTTCGATGGACGAGTTCTGTCTTTTCGAGCGTCCTCTGGGGTCCGACGAGATCCATGCGCTGTATGCCGAAGGACGGCCAGATGAGGAGGTAATCGCATCTCGCGAGTAAACGTCATGAGACCGCTCCAAACTTCTCTCCATACCTTTCACGAGGATGAGACCAAAGATACTTTTGTGCACACTCCTCGCCCTTGCGCCCGCGCAGTTGAGCCTGGCGGCGGAGCCTGCACGAGTTTACGGCGTTGCTTTTCGACAAATGACACAGCTTGGTTTGAGTGAGTTCTTACAACTTATGAATCCTATACCTCGTCTTCGTTCCTTGGTATTGGTTATCGCGCTGGGCGCCGCTAGCATAGCCTCCGCCGCGGTTCCACCAGGTATTCCGGACGGCTGGTCGGACGGTTACGTGTACGCGAACGGGATCCGGATCCACTACTATCACGCGGTCCCTGCCCACGAAAGACCCGTGATCGTGATGGTCCACGGGGTTACGGATATCGGACTCTCCTGGACCACGCTGACGCTGGACCTCCAGAAATCCTACGACATCTACATGCCGGACACCCGGGGGCACGGTCTGTCGGACCCGTTCAAGGACGCGGACACCGGGAACACCCTCATCGAGGATGTAGTGGGGTTCGTACATGCCATGAAGTTCGAGAAACCTATTCTCATGGGCCACTCCATGGGCGCCGCGACGGTGATGCGCGTGGGAGCAGAATATCCGGATCTGGCGCGCGCAGTAATCATGCTGGATCCTGGTCTCGGCCGGGGCTTCGGCGGACGGGGAACTCCCGGACGTGGCGGGGCGGCACCTAGTCCCAGCGCGACAGGGGTGCCGGAGCTACGAGCGCAGGTTGCGCCCACCGGAAGCGGAACGTCCGCCGCATCGCCCCTACCTTTGAACATGTTCGGCGCGCCCGAAACTCTAGTGGCGCAGAACAACTACAGCTTCGAGGACCTGGTGGCGACGTGCGGCCGGCAGAACCCAAAGTGGGATTCCATGGACTGCCAGTATTGGGCGCTCTCGAAGAAGCAGTATCACGGTCCCTATACGTCTGCGCAATCGCAGGCGATGACGGGCACAATGGCGACAGGCGATTCTCTCGCTAAGATATCCGTGCCCGCGCTGATCCTGAAGGCGGACGCACCGCCCGAGGCCCGCAAAGCCAACGAAGAAGCTGCCGCCGTAATGAAGAACGGCAGGCTGGTGCACATCGACGGGGCCGCTCACAACCTGCATCACGATCAACGGAAGCGCACAGTAGAGGTACTCACGGATTTTTTAAAAACGCTGTAGCGACAGCGCCGAACCCCGCATTTCAAAGGAGAAATTCAGATGAAACTTTCTCGTAGATTGTTGCTCAAAGGAACGGCCTCCATCGTCCTATTTTCCTGCGTGGTCTTCGCGCAGGCGACGAATGCAAACCAGCCGAGCCGTCCCAGCCCGCCGCGCCTCGTCTCACCGGATATTCACCCGGACCGGACAGTGACCTTCCGCCTTTGGGCGCCCAAGGCTAGCGAAGTCTCCGTGAACACTAGTTCGGAAGCTATGCCCGAAACTAAGATGACGAAAGATGAAGCAGGTGTCTGGTCGGCCACCATTGGGCCAATGGCCCCGCAACTGTGGGGCTATTGGTTCATGGTGGACGGCGTCAAAGCGCTCGATCCGAATAACGGCGAAATGCAGCGCGATGGAAGCCGGTGGGACAACATGCTCATGGTCTCCGGTCCGGAATCGGATCTGTGGGATTTCAAGGATGTCCCGCATGGGACAGTCGAGCAGGTGTGGTACCCATCCCCGACGCTTAAACTGCCGCGCCGCCGCATGTACGTCTACCTGCCCGCGGAGTATATGGACTCCACCGCGAAATACCCTGTGTTGTACCTTCTGCAC
This sequence comes from Bryobacteraceae bacterium, assembly GCA_039583505.1. GTDB lineage: Bacteria > Acidobacteriota > Terriglobia > Bryobacterales > Bryobacteraceae > Bog-105. The sequence continues at coordinate 7,338 of JAVKSW010000013.1, forward strand.
GGCGGGGGCAATGACGAAGATACCTGGACCAACATGGGCCGCGCCACGGTCATTATGGACAACCTGATCGCAGCCGGTAAAGCCAAGCCGATGATCGTGGTCATGCCGAACGGCAATGCCAGCCAGAGCGTGTCGCAAGGCTTCGGATTCGGGCCGACGCCGCCGCACCTACAGATGCTGGCTCCGGCGCCGCCGCCGCTCCAGGCCGCCGGACGTGCGGGCGCTGGCGTTGGTGCCGCGGCTACAGGACAGGCACGCCCACGCATGCCCCAGGTGCCATACGCGGGTTCGTATCCGGAGAGTCTGGTCAAAGATGTGATCCCGTGGGTCGAAAAGCATTACCGCGTGATGACTGGCAAGGACAACCGCGCGATTGCGGGCCTGTCCATGGGCGGAGGCCAGACTATTACGGCGACGAACAATAATCCCGGAGTGTTCGGGTGGATCGGTGTGTTCAGCGCGGGCGCAAGGACTACGGATGAAACTTTCCTGAAGCAGCTCGCAGCCGTAAAGGCCGGAGGGGTCAATTTCTACTGGACCGGGGCCGGATCGACCGACATGGCGCGGCAGGGGACGCTGAATCTCGAAGCAGCGGTGAAGGAACTCGGGTTCAAGACATCATACAAGGAAATCCCGGGCAAGCACTATTGGTTTCTCTGGCGCGACTTTCTCAGTGATTACGCGCAACTGCTGTTCAAAGAGTAGCCGTATTGTGCGGTACTCGCGGCATCGTCGATGATAAGGCGCAATCCGCTGCCGGTCGTCCCGGTGTTCGAACGATTCACGCAAGCCTTTGATGAATGTATTCCAGCAGTAGACTTGGAGCAGAAAATGAGACTTGACTGTGGCGTCAGGTTCTCGCTCATAGCACTTTGGGCTGCATCTGCGGCGTTTGGCCCGGGAGCGCTCAACTCTGGCGGGCAGGCGGCGCCGGCGCAGCAACTCTATGCCCGCATCGGTTAGGTACTCCTGGCTGCGATGGAACAGGGTACCGATCCTTTCGTGGCTATCGAACGCATTGTTTCCTGGCATGACTTCCGCACGAACGGTCTCTGAAGCTGAGGAACTGGCGCAGCCGGAAGATTTCGATTTCCTCGGTCTCATCTCCAACGGCATTCCGCAGATGCGCCAGTATACGCCTCTCCTGCTCAAACTCTTTGACTTCCGTGCTGCTCCCACAGCGCGACCACTGTTGGAGGTGGTTGAAATCCTTCGTGCGATGAACCGGGACAAGAGCCGCTCTGTTCCGCAGGACGCGCCTCTGGAATGGATCATCCAGCGCTGGCGTCCGTACGTCGTCTCGGATGAAGGGCGTGGGGCGGTGAAGAGTTCAGCTTCCCCGGCAACAAGACTACGGTTCTTAACCAGGCGCAGACGCCCAGTGGCGACGTGTGGACCGAAAAGACGTTGGGGAAAGGGAAGGTCCTTTTCGCGGCGCTGCCGCTCGACTCAGCGACAACATGCAGTTGTTAGGTGAAGCATATCGCTACGCACTGAAGACCGCCGGTGTATACGACAACGATCACTGATCCCAGAATCTAATTGCTCCCACCGTACTTGCAGCGGCTACGATGTATGTGATTACGTCTGAGTCAAACCAGCAGCACGTTGCGTTTGATGATGGGCGCAGCGGGCGGCACTTTGCGGGACCGTTGAAGAGTGGCAGCGCGGCTATCTTGCTTGCGGCGACCGATGGAAAGCTGCTCGCCTCTTACAACTGGCTGGTAAAGTGAGCGTTACGATCTCGGTAGGTTCTCTCACAACTGTCGCACCGGCAGTGCGTTCTGGTGCCAAGCAGATAACTCGACAACTCATCCGGAGACATCAGGCCATGAAAATTGACGGATATCGCAGATCACGCGAGCAGCAAAGGAAGTTCGCCCAGGAACAGAAGTGCTTCACTCGGATGCTCGGAATATTGGGAGTGCCTTCTTTCAGCATTCTTCTTGCCGGCGCTCTATCCGCGCAAGTCGCTCCCGCCGCTGCGACCGTGACCTCCCCCGATCATCACCTTCAACTACAGTTTTCAACCATGCAAGCCGGCAAAAACGTCGATGCGGTGGGGCATCTGGCGTATTCGCTGAGCTTTGATGGCAAGCCGCTGATTGAGGACTCCACGCTCAGCCTCAGCCTTGGAGGACGGGAACCGCTTGGCGCCGCAGTCGAGATGGAGCAAGCCGAGCCTAGCTCCGGTGTCGATGCATACGACGACATCGCCGGCAAGACAAGCCACATTCACGATGCATACAACAGCTTGACGATCACGGCAAAAGAGCCGGGTGAGACGGGACGTACGCTGACGGTGGAGGCGCGAGCGTACAACGGAGCGGTCGCGTTTCGTTATGTCCTTCCAGAACAGGCTGCGCTCCGCGGGTTCCGACTGGAAGATGAACATACAGAGTTCAACTTCGACAAGGATGCTCCGGTGTGGGCGCTTGAACTGCCTAACTTTCGATCAGCCTATGAGAGCGAGTATGTTCGTCTGAATATCAGCGCGTTTTCTCAGCAAGGCGGAACACCGAGCCACTTCCTGGTCGGGCTTCCTTTTCTCGCCCATATCCCCGGAGCCGCGTGGCTGGCGGTTACGGAGGCGGATCTTGAAGGAAACGCTGTGATGTATCTCAAAAACAGCCAGGCTTCCGACTCCGGAGGCAAAGGTAATTTCCGCATGGAATCCGTGCTGGCGCCGCGCTTCAATGATGCGCCCGCTTATCCAACTATCGCGGTCACAGGAACGCTCCCTCATCACTCGGCGTGGCGCGTGCTTCAGGTCGGGAAGAAGCCAGGGGATCTTCTGGAATCGAACGTCCTGAACGACCTCAACCCACCGAGCAGGATCGCGGATACAAGCTGGATTCACGCTGGCAAATCGTCATGGAGCTGGTGGAACGGCAACACCGGTCTGGATGGCAAGTCATCGAATACGACTGAGACCATGAAGTTCTATGTCGATTTCGCAGCGAAGTCGAAGTTTACTTACATGCTGATCGACGGCGGCTGGTCGCGGATGGACGACATCACCAAAATGAACGGCAGGGTCGATGTTCCCGCGGTGGTGCAGTATGCCGCCACAAAGGGCGTAAAAGTGTGGGTCTGGACGCACTACAACCCCACGGTTATGCAGATGAATGAGGCCTTTCCGCTGTACGAGAAATGGGGCGTGGCCGGCGTCAAAATTGACTTTATTCAGCGCGGCGATCAATTCGGAATCGAGTTCTATTACGAGGCCGCAAAGCTGGCCGCCGAGCACCATCTTATGCTCGACTTCCACGGAAGCACGACGCCGTGGGGACTTAGCCGCACTTACCCCAATGTTCTCGGTTATGAAGCGGTGCTGGGTATGGAGTATTCAAAGTGGAGCGCAAGAGACAATCCCATCCATCGCACCACCCTGGCATTCACGCGCGCTTTGAATGGACCCATGGATTACACGCCGGGCGCCTTCGGCAATGCGACCGAGGACGAGTTTGTAGGCCGTAATGCGCACCCCATGAATCTATCCACCAGGGCGCATCAGCTTGCGCTCTATGTCGTTTTCTTCGATCCGTTCCAGATGGTTGCCGATGCGCCGCAGGCATACGAAAATCAGCCGGAGTTTCAATTCATTCTGGATGTTCCCGCAGCCTGGGACGAGACCCGCGCGCTTCAAGGTTTGCCCGGCGAAAACATTACCGTCGCCCGACGCAGCGGCAAAGACTGGTACGTTGGATCGATTACCAACTGGTCGCCTCGCACTGTAACCGTGCCTCTTGAGTTTTTGGGGAGCGGACAATACACCGCCGAGATCTACCAGGATGCGAAGGATGCAGATCAACATCCGCAACACGTTTCCATCGAAAACAAGATCGTTGGGCAGCATGACACACTTAGCCTGGACCTCAAACCGGGTGGAGGCTTCGCGATAAAATTTACACCCAAAACTTAAGGAGAAGTTTTGAACAAGCCTTTGCTCCGCCTTGTCGCTTCTGGACTCACGGCGACAATTTTTGTCGAGCCTGCCTCGACGAACGAGATCGTAGATTATCGAGTGTTTGCATTGAATCAGAATGGACGCAGCGCTGCGTCTCTTCCTTCCAGCATGACAATAAGCGATGCGCCCATGCCACGCGACATGCAGCATTAATCTGGTTGCCGGCGACACAATTTGAACCCCAGGTCAATTTAATCGACTTCGTAAGCTCACTCGACCCAAGAACGTAATTGGAAATGATCAAGCCTTCCACTTCTCGCAGCATGTGTTCCTCCCCTTGCATCCGACAGCTTGTGTCTTCCTTCGTTGCTAAGCGCTGGCTAAGTGCGTTGGTACTTTTCGTTGCGCTACTCTGTGCCAGCTATGCGGGAGCACAGGAGGTTCCAGCGGAGGTGTACGGACCTTGGAACGCCGTGTTTATGGCGGATGGTCCTGGGATCACCGAGCCGGGGCTGGCACGAAGGCCGGGTGCGCGGCCTTCCGCCTCGTCTCTGCCAAGTGACGTTCTTGAAGGAAAGGGCAGATGGACGCTGGCGTTCTGGTTCAAAGGTGATGAGCTGCCGAGCCGGAATGGATTGACGCCGCTGGCAGGAATGGGCGACCTGATGGCGAAGGACGCGCGTTACGTAGCGTTTGTGGACGGCCGGCTGGGACTGTGGATGGGGCGTGGGCAGGATCACATTGTTGTTGCCGATTCGACGCTGTCGGAAGGATGGCATTTCGCAGTGGCGACCGGAGATGGGATCACCGTCACGCTGTATAGCGACGGCAAAGAAATTGGATCGATGGCGTATGCGCAAGAGAAAATTGCTGCGCACATGATGATAGCCCCTGTTGGCGACCATCACTTCGGGGGGAAGATTGCTTGCCTGAAGATCTACGACCAGGCGCTCACAGGCGGGCAGGTGCTGGCGCTGGCAACGCACGCTCCGGATTTTGATTTGCCGCAGTATATGGAAGCTTCGGCGCACTGGCCGGTGCAGACGCGCGGCATGGTAGGGCAACTGGAGCCGCAGGATCCGTCAACCCTGCCACACGGGAAGGGAGGGATTCAGAAGCCGGTCGCGCAACCGCTGAGCCAGGCGGAGATGACGTCGACACTGGCGGGGATGAATCCGTGGACGATTCGTGGCGGATGGAAGCTGGCCGCGGCGCCGGATGTGGCAGCACCAGGCGCGGAGATTTCGAAAACGGGGTTCGCAGCCAAAAGCTGGATGACGGCCACGGTGCCGGGAACGGTGCTGACTACAATGATCGATCGCGGAATCTATCCGGATCCGGATTACGGGTTGAACAACCTGGCCATTCCGGAAAAGCTGGCACACCAGGACTACTGGTATCGCGTGGAATTCAAGACGCCGGAAACGAACGGGCAGCGGTTGACGCTCACGTTTGGCGGCGTGAACTATGCGGCTGAGGTGTGGTTGAACGGAAAAAGGCTGGGGGATTTCAAGGGCGCATTTCAACGTGGGAACTTCGACGTAACGGAGGTGGTAGCGCGCAACGGGATGAATGCGTTGGGGGTGCGGGTGAGTCCGCCACCGCACCCGGGAATTGCGCAGGAGGAGTCAATCAAGGCGGGCCCCGGCGAAAACGGCGGTGTGGAAATGCTGGACGGGCCGACGTTCGGCGCGACGGAGGGTTGGGATTGGATTCCGAGTATTCGCGATCGCAACACAGGCATGTGGCAGGACGTGACGCTGACGGCTTCGCGCGCCGTGGAGATCGGAGATCTGAATGTCATTACGACCCTGCCCAAGAACGACGGCAGCGAAGCGGACGTTGAGATCGAGGTGCCCCTGGCGAACTCGACACACGCCGCCGTGACTGGATCGCTTACGGTCAGCTTCGACGATGTGAAACTAACGAAGCGTGTGGCTGCGCAACCGGGTCAGACCGTAGTGCTGCTGAAGCCCGAGGAGTTCGCGCGGTTGAAGGTGCAGCAACCGAAGCTGTGGTGGCCGAATGGCTATGGAGAGCCGAACCTTCACCACCTCACGGTGCGCTTCACGCTATTGAGTGGGGCGCTGAGCTCAGAGCGGGCGATTGATTTCGGGATGCGCGAAGTGAGCTACGAGCTGTCACTGTTCGATGCGCTGGGACATCTGCGGCGGGTCGAAGTGCTGCCGAGCCGCACGCACGATGAAGCGCTGCAACTCATTGACGAGTCGCACCGCGGCATTCGTCAAATCGTCGACAAAACCCCTGACCTGCGGCCGCCGGGAGCTGCACCGATTCCGCCCCAGTTCGCAGCGTGGCTGATGCAGAAGTGGGTGCAAACTCTGGCGCCGGGAGCAGAAGCTTCACCCTCGATCAGGGCTGTAGAAGGCGGCTGGCCAGGGATCGATCTGGTGATCAAGGTGAATGGGGTGCGGATTGCTGCGCGCGGCGGCAACTGGGGCATGGACGACAGCAGGAAACGCGTAAGCGTGGAGCGCCTGGAGCCGTACTTCCGGCTGCATCGCGACGCGCACGTGAACTTGATTCGCAACTGGATGGGACAGAACACGGAGGAGAGCTTCTACGCTCTCGCCGATAAATACGGGCTCATGGTGTGGAACGATTTCTGGGAGTCGACGCAGAACTACAACGTCGAAGCCCAGGATCCGCAACTGTTCCTGCAGAACGCGCGGGACAGCATTCTGCGGTACCGCCATCATGCGTCAATCACGGTGTGGTGCGGGCGCAACGAGGGTGTGCCGCAGCCAATCATCAATGAAGGACTGGCGACGCTGGTGCGGACGCTCGATCACACGCGCTACTACACCGGAAGCTCGAATCAGGTGAATCTGCGCAACTCGGGGCCATACCAGCTAAAGTCGCTGGACACGTATTACCGCATCAACCGCGGCTTTTCAGTTGAACTTGGAATTCCGAGCGTACCTACGCTTGAGGGACTCAAGGCGTTTATCCCCGAGGCGGACTTATGGCCGATCAGCGATACCTGGGCATATCACGACTGGCATGCTCAGGGTAATGGCGCAGTGAAGCCCTTCATGGACACAATGACGAAGGAGTTTGGCGAGCCGGTGAGCCTGGAGGACTTTGAGCGCAAAGCGCAGATGATTGACTATGCGGCGCACAGGGCAATCTTCGAGGGATTCGCGGCGCACTTGTGGGAGCCGAACTCGGCGCGCCTGATCTGGATGACGCAGCCGGCGTGGCCGTCGACAGAGTGGAATTTTCTAGGTCATGACTACGACACCCAGTCGAGTTTCTATGGGTCGCAGAAGGCGTGCGAACCAGTCCATGCGCAACTGAACCTTGATGATCTATCGGTGGACCTTATCAACTTGAACCAGGCGCGAGTGTTCAAGGTGAGGATTCGCATGGTGCGGTTGGATGGGAAGACACTGTCGGATCAGACGTCAGTCATTCAAGCCGCAGCCGACGCGCGAACGGCTGTGGGCAAACTCGATCTTGAATCAGCCGCAGGCGGCCACGCGGTGCTGGTGAAGTTGGACGTCAGTGATGATGCGGGTGCGCCGGTAAGCGACAACGTCTACTGGTGGGCGAAGGACGATGCTTCGCTGCGCGAGATGGGCGAGATGGCGACTGCGGAATTGACGACTTCGGCGACAATGCGCCCGGCGAGCGGCGAGCGTAGAGCGACGGTGCACATCAAGAATGCTGGCTCGGCGCCGGCGGTGCTGGTAAAGCTGACACTGAAGGATGCGTTGACGGGAACGCGGATTCTGCCGGCGTATTACAACGAAAATTATGTGTCACTGCTTCCTGGAGAAGAGCGGGAGGTGAGTGTGACGTTTCCGATGGGGATGGAGAAAGCGACGATCGGTATCCGTGGATGGAATGTGGAGACGGGGACGATTGAGGTGAAGTGAAATCGATGCGAAACAAGCGCCGCCGTGGGCCACCGCGCACCCACACCGTCGTGAGGCGGATAGCCGTTCCGTCGAAAGAATCGCTGCAGCTTGAGGGTTTCGGCATCGCCTTCATATCCGATCAGCGTCACTCCCATTTTGTCTTGAGACGCGATCCCGATGCGGCGACAGATGAACGCCTGCAAGATCAGGTTCGCGATTTCGCCTTCAGAACGCATGAGGCGGCGATGATTGCCCCGTTCCACGCGCATCAGTCTACTTGATACAGTCGCGCGCCCGCCCACCAGTGATGGTTAATCGTTCAGGATGTTGAGTTCGCCTGTGAATGGATTCGGCCCGAGATCAACCACCGCTTCGCTCGTGTTCTCGTCTTCGCCGCTATAGATGCTGACCTTACCCTCAAAGACCACGATCATGTCGGCTCCGCGGTGGTTTCGGGAAAACATGACGGTTCCTGCAGGCGCCCAGGCCTCGGATGCGTATGCACGAATGGTTTCGATCATGGCGTCGCTCAGAACTGGAAAGGCCATCTCCCGTCGGGAAGTGTAGATCTATCCGTGTTTTCAGGCGCACTTGGCTAAGAAAACGCAAGCCTGCACGGCTGACATTCGCCTGCCACACTATTTTCGAATCAGCAACTTGCAGCTTCTCGTTAATGCGATTAATGCGTTAAGCAGGGCAAACAACAGGGCGTATTCCTGCTAAGTTATTGAAAACATCGAGCGGGAGACGGGGATCGAACCCGCGACGTCCAGCTTGGGAAAACGA
>JAVKSW010000014.1:0-15772 GCA_039583505.1 Bryobacteraceae bacterium
CAGTGAACGTGCCCGCGGGGGCGAGCGGGTTGTAGGACGCGGCGTTGAAGACGGCCATGCCAAGCCCGTGCGCATCTACCCAGGGTCCGATGTGTTCGAAGCGAAGACCGTAATTGAGCGTCAGCCGCTTGGATATTTTCCAGGAGTCCTGCCCATAGAACGAAGCACTGCGATACAGCAAGTCCGTCACAGGGGCGAAATTTGCTTGTGTGAAGCCTGTCGTTAGGCCAAGCAGGGCGTTGGCGATGGAATTGCCTGTTCCCGCATAGGGTTGCCCGTTGATGGTCCAGGTTCCGGTATTGCCGAACGAGTACTGGCCATTGGTAGCTACTCCGGTGGCGGTCTGCTCGTTGCCGGTGTGCTCGTAATAGAACCCGAACTTCATGGAATGCGTACCCTTGACCCAGCTCAAATTATCTTGAAAGTTGGGCGCTACTTTCCTAGCGAATACGGTGCCGTTCTGACCCAGACCTTCCATGACGGTGTAGCCCAACCCGGCGCTGGCGCCGTAGCTGTTGATACCGGGCATCTGATTTACACCGTTATTAAAGAGGCCGGTATAGCTCGCGGGGAAATTGTATGCCGTGCGGCTGATGGCAGAGGGATTCGCGAACGTCGAAGGCTGATCGAAATAGACGTAAGTCGCAACTGCTTCGTTGGTAACGGTAGGACTTAGGATTGTCGTGTAGTTGAGTGCGATGGTATTGGACGTATCGCTCGCGTTGAGCGGACTGGGATACTCCACCATGTTGCCGCCCTCCCAATACTTATTGACATGTTCGGTGTCGGTTTCAACCTGGCGGTTATAGCTAACGAAGAGTTTATTGTTATCGTTAATGTTGTAATCTACACGCGTGTGGAACTGCCAGCCGATAGCCGATTCGGCATAGGGCGTGACGTAGTCATAACCGCCGTTGGAGGTGGCTGTCGCGTTGGCGGGCGGAATAAATTTCATTAGAGCCGCTGCACCGGGATCGATCGCGCTGGCCGGAATCTGCCCGTTCACGATGGGAGTTCCGTTGGGAAGAGTCCCGGTAGGCATAGAGCAATACTGCTGGGCGGAAGAATAGCCGTTCGGGCACAAGCCTGCGATCGATTGAGGGCTGAAATCCCCAGTGCGCATTCCCGGCGTCGGCACATAAGACAACAGAGGATTGCCGCCATTGCCGGCGTATTGCTGCTGGTAATCTTCGAAGCCCGCCCAGAACAGCAATTTTTTATCAGAGTTCCACTTGTGAAGTTTCGGGATTAGCACTGGGCCGCCAATATTGCCGCCCGGATAGTAATAGTGACTCGCGACAATCGGTTGACCGGCCTGATCATTTGCGTAGCTATTGGCATTCATAACCGAGTTACGAGCGTAGAAATATCCTTCGCCGTGAAACGAGTCAGTGCCGGACTTACCGATAGCGTCGATAACTACCGGACCTTTGGGACTGTCAGCGCCGAAATTCGAGGTCTGAACGCTGACCTCGGAAATCATGTCGGTATTCAACGACTGCGTGTTGGCCCCCATGTTGCCGGGGTCAATCACGCTCGCGCCATCGGACAACTCGGCCACAGCACCGTTCGGTTGGGTGCCGTTAATTGACCAATTACCCACGCCCGAGTTGCCGATGCCGGCTTGTGTTCCCGTGTAATAAGGAGCGTTCCCGACACCCGTCAGAACGGAGGAACCCGGCAGGATGCGCAGCAATTCGGTGGCGTCGCGTCCAACGGTAGACAGGCGCTCAATATCGGCGTTGCTGAGGACTGTGGTTCGCTCCCCGTTGTCAACGGCGACGGTCGACTGATCGGAATTGACCGTGACTTGCTGGCTTTGCGTGCCTACCTGCAGTTGTATGCCCGGAACCTTGCGCTGGTCTCCCGCATTCAGCGCGATATCAGCTTGCTGCCAGGTTTGAAAACCAGGGGTTTGTATCTGTAGCCTGTATGTTCCGGGGTTCAATGCTGGAAAATCGAATACGCCTGCGCTGTTGGTGGTCGCGGTACGGACATCGTTCGTGGCTTGGTTCCGGAGCGTCACATTCGCGTTTGGGACCGTGGCACCGGTCGGATCCGTGACGGTTCCGCTCAGAGTGGCCGAGACCTGCGAATAGGCCGGGGGCTGTGCGGCCAGAGTGATGAGAAGCACGGCGGCGGCGGAAACGACGCTACCCCGTGAAACTATCCGGGTCAATCGCGTCGTGGCTGAAGCAAAGACAGAAGTGGTATGAAACATGGAACCTCTCGAGACTAAGAGCCTACTTGCGGCAAGTATAGGGCGAGCGGTAGTTCCCAGGGAAGGTTAAATCCATGTGTTTGAAAGATTTTACGTAGCAGAACGCGTTGCAACACCGGAAAGGCCCAGATCGGATTTACTATGGTTGAACCCGGATGGTCTTTTTCAGCTTCAGGTCCGCCGAAGAGCTGCCTATCATCACTTGGACCCGATCAGGTTCGAGCACCCAACCGTTTTGAGCGTCGTTCCAATACGCTAGTGTTTCGGCTCGTAGTGGGAACTCCACCAGCTTCTTTTCGCCAGCCGCCAAGGTGATCCGCCGAAAGCCCTTCAGCTCTTCTTTCGGCCGGCTTACCTGCGAGCCCACGTGCTTTACATACATCTGAACCACTTCGTCGCCGGCGCGGCCGCTCTTGTTCTTTACGTCCACGCTGACCATGGTTTCGCCTCCTGCTCGAAGCCGGCCGGAAGGCGTGCGCAGATTCGAGTATTCGAAGGTGGAGTAACTCAGGCCATAGCCGAAAGGGAACAGCGGTTCTCCGTTAAAGTACATATAAGTCCGGCCGTCGCGGATGTTGTAATCCATCATCTGTGGTAACTGATCCAGGGAGCTGGGCCAAGTGGCTACCAGACGACCACCTGGATTCACCACACCGAATAATGCTTCGGCAATAGCGGTGCCCTCTTCCTCGCTGTTATGGGCGATGTGAAGAATCGCCGGAATTTTCTGCTTCATCCAATCGATCGCGTAGGGAAAGCTGCACACCAGGACGACGACTGTGCGGGGATTGGCGGCGTAGACTTTTTCCAACAGAGCTTGCTGTTCGGGATTAAGCGATAGAGTCTTTCGATCAATTGACTCTTTACCTTCGCCTGGATCGAGGCAATGATTCCAGCCCGCATTGCAGGTGGGATGATTGCCGGCAAAGAAAATGGCCATGTCCGACGCGCGAGCCATTTTGACTGCCTCATCGGCATCGTTGGCGGCGAAGTTGACTGTGATCCCGTTTCCTAACAGTTTTCTGATGCCGGCGAGCGGCGTGACCGGCGATGGAGGCGTACCGCTGTACCAATCCAGATCCACTTCATCGGCGCGCGGGCCCAGTATGGCTACGGAATGCAGCGTGGTTTTATCGAGCGGCAAGAGGTGATTTACGTTCTTCAAGAGAACAACAGATTTTTCCGTAATTCTCCTGGCGACCTGCCGGTGATCCTCAGTATTCCAAGGTTCGGGTTCGCCCTGTTTCGCTGTAATTGCCGAGTACGGAACTCTTGAGGGAGGATCGAGAAGCCCGAGGCGAATCATAACTCGAAAGACGCCACGAAGATTCCGGTCAATGTCTTCTTCGGTAATCAAGTTCTTCTGAAGGGCATCGTGAACAGGGTCTTCGTACTTATCCAGAAACTGATTGATTCCCGCATGGATGGCTCCTGCGGCAGCATGGTCGATGTCGCGGTAATAGCGATGCTGAGTGACCATGTTGGTCAGCGCGCCTGCATCCGTACAGATGATTCCGTTGAAGCCCCACTCCTTCATCACAATCTGCTTCAAGATAGGTGAAGCAGTCATTGGTATTCCATTCACGGCGTTGTAGGAAGTCATGAAGGCGCGAGCGCCGCCTGATTCAATTCCCATCCGAAACGGCACTGAATAGTATTCGCGGAGCAGCCGCGAGTCGAAATCGGAGGACGATCCGCCTCTGCCATTTTCATTGCTGTTCGCCATGAAGTGCTTGAGCAGCGAGGCCGTCTCCCAATACTTTGGGTTCGAGCCCTGAAGCCCGTGTACGAAAGCAACGGCCATGGTTCCGGTCAGAAATGGATCCTCGCCATAAGATTCTTCCGTTCTGCCCCAGCGGGGATCGCGAGCCAGATCGGCATTGGGCGCCCGGATCACGATGCCCCGGCGGTCATAGGGCGCGGAGTTCAGCCTGTATTTCGGGCTTTGAAACACGTAGCGCGCCTCGTTCGATTCCACCGACGCGGCTTTTTCCAGCATGTCCGGATCCCAGGTTTCCCCCAAGCCAACAGCTTGAGGGAATTGCGTGGTTTCGATCGGCGTGTTCTTGCCGCCCCAGTTTGCGGGACCGCCTTCCGCCAAGCCGTGCAAACCTTCCACATGTCCGCTGCCCTTAATGCCTAAGCGAGGCACGCTTGGATTGGTGCCCAAACAGTGGATTTTTTCCTCAAGGGTAAGCAGGCTGAGGATATTGTCGATTCGCTGCTCTGTGCCAAGCTCGGGATTTAGAAACGGGTAAGTCTCTTGGGCCGGCGGCTGTCGTCTCGCGGCGCCGGTTATCAAAATGGCCGTCGCGATTGAGATTGCGCCGGCAATAAGAGAACTGCTCCACTTACTCATGGTAAGGGGTTCTAACGCCCGATCACTTCGGTTACTTCCGCATCGGAACCAGTCCACGCCGCAGGCCCAGTGTGAGTGAACTTGCGGGATGCATTGTCCCAGTGCAATGTCGTGAGGCTCCTGTCACCGGTTTCATAAGCATAGGTCCGCCCATCATCCCGATATAGCGTGAAGTCGGCGTCGGCGCCCGCGTAGATACGCACTTTTGCGAGCCGCTGGATTTGGGTGGTGTTCTCGACCGGATCCCCCAGCGGGAGGATGGAGCCCGCGCGTACGAATAAGGGCAACACATCAATGGGCGCGTCAACTTTGATTGAGCGTCCGCCGTCGACGCATTCACCAGTCCAAAAGTTGTACCAATTCGTACCGGCAGGCAGATAGACGGTGCGGCTGGTAGCGCCCTGGTGAGTTACAGGTGCGACCAGAAGCGCAGGACCGAACATGTATTCGTCGCCGATCGCCGCCACGTTTCGATCCGTGGGAAAATCCATGAACAGCGCCCGCATGAAGGGGGCCCCGGTCTCATAGGTTTTATAGGCAAGCGAATAAATGTAGGGCAACAACGCATAACGCAATTTAAGATATTTCGTCAGAATGGGTTCAGCCTGCTTGCCGTATGACCAAACCTCGTTGTATTTTCGGCTGCCATGTGTGCGGAAGGTGGGTTGGAACGCCCCATATTCGAACCAGCGGGTGTAGAGTTCCGGGTAATCGTCGTAGCCGCCCACATTCTCGCGCGCATCGGACGGATCGAGCAGCGGCGGGTGAACGGGATGGTGCTCGGCAGGCAAGTATTGCCAGCCGCCGACGTCATTGCTCCAATAAGCGATACCCGAGGCGGTGAAGTTAAGTCCCGTGGAGACCTGGCGCCGCAGGGTGTCCCAAGTGGGGTAAATGTCGGATGACCAAAAGGTTGTCCCATTGCGCTGCGCGCCCAGATAGGCATCGCGCGAAAGAATCAGGGCGCGGGTGTGGAGATCGCGCCGGAAGCCGTCGTAGAAGGCCGCCGTGTGGAAGAGCGGGTAGACATCAAAGTACCGCGTTCCGGGTCCAATGGAAAAGAAACTGCCATTGGGCGGCAGGTCGGGTTCCGTCTCATCAGCCCAAAAGGCATCGAAGCCTTTGCCGACGAAATTCTCACGAACGACATCCCAATACCAGCGAGCCGCTTCCGGATTCGTGGTGTCAATATCGGAGCCGGCACGATCATACGGCAATCCATTCGTCGGCGTGCCATCCGCCAAGTGCTCAAACCAGCCTTTGTGCAGCAGGAAATCGTAGTAGCGGGATCCCGGCACGAAGCGAGGCCAGATACTGATCATGCTGTGAAACCCCAGCTGATGCAGTTGGCGGTTCATCGCAGCGGGATCGGGCCACTTCTCAGGATTCATATCCATCTGGCCCATTTTTGTGTAATAGAACCAGTCCACGACGATGACATCGGCCGGAAGGTGGCGTTCCCGGTAACCGTTGGCTACCGCAAGAACCTCTTCTTGGGTGCTGTAGCGCTGCTTGCACTGAATGAACCCGTAGGCGGACTTTGGGAGTAAGTGCGTCACACCCGTGAGCTGCCGGTAGCCGGCATAAATTTCGTCGGTCGTCTTTCCGGCGATCACAAAGAAAGAAACACGGTTTCCGACCTGCGAGATCCATCTGGTCTGTTCATTGAAGCCAGGTTCAATTGTGGTCTTCGAGGGATTGTCCCAGATCAATCCATAGCCGTAATTCGTGACGACAAAAGGGACGCACGTACTGGGACCGCCGGTGGCCGTGTAATTGTTCCAGCACTCGACCGTATGGCCGCGATGGTCCAGGTAGCCTTCCTGGTTTTGACCCAAACCGTAATAGTGCTCGTCGGAGGGAGAGTAAAAAATTGCTCCTACTTGAAAGAACGGCTCATCGGAAGGACGCTCATCATGGAGAAGGTCCGCATCCCCGTCTTTGTAGTTGGGGACGGACATCCACCAGCCTTGTAGTTTCAGGAGAGCTTTGCCCTCCGGGGTGCGGAAGTCGATGTGGGCCGAAGGCGCAGAGGCGCCGAAGAACTTTCTAATATCGATCTGCGTGGGAACGAGCTTGTCTGCATGGGGTGCTTCGACAGTTACCACCATGCGTGAGGATCGGTAAGTGGCCGCTTGCCCGCTCTCTTCACGGCTCCAGCCCAGCGGTGAAGGAGAAGCCACAAAACCATATCCCGGAGGCGCGGTGGCCTGCTCTTTCGACTTGCTCAGCGTCACTCTAATAATGTTGGGAGCGTAGGGCTCCAGGACGATGGTGCTTCCAGTCCGATCCAATACGAGCTGGGTGGTTTCGGCATGCGCCGCGGCGCAGCACAGCAGGGCGGACACGAAACCGTAAGCGGCTTTTGCGAACACACGCATCGCGAACACACGCATTAATGGCGCTTTTCGAGCATTTCTCATTCGTGAACTTACAGCTTAAAGCCACCCTGACCGAGAAGGAAGTAGCATCCGGTGTAGGATCGCGTATAATCTGGCGCTCTTGCGGGCGAAAGCAACTCGCACATTAGCAGAAACGCCGGTCGGAAGCCGCTAGGAAGCTTTGTGAACGAGTACGATCTCGTACTGCACGGGTACGCCACCTTCCACCTTCACCCGCAAAAGGGCTTCGAACCAGGGCATTGGGTCGCCAGGCTTGACGTTCAGCCTGGAAAGCAACTCGGCGAGTGAATCTTCGCGGGTAATGAACTCGGCGGCGCCCGCCGTTCCGTATTCGGTAATACCCGCTAAAGCAAGCACACGGTGTGTTTTGCTGAATCCGGGGCGAAGCGAGACTACGGCATAATCGAACTGGAACGGCCGCGTTTCGGGCCCGAAGTAGGTGCTTGCTTCGCCTTTGCGAGGATGAATGTTGAACACCGCTCCCGACTCAGCCGGAATGCCGGGTATCCCATTCCTGAATTGGAAGTCGCGGAAGATGGCAATATCGCGCACCGGCGTATCAGCTAACGGACCACCGACGAAAATCAGATTATTGTCCTTGGCCTCATCCCAAGTCAGCAATTGCCCGCGCTTGGCTCTGGCGGGCTTCTGAAACAGTGAGAGTGTTCGGGTGATATCGAACACGCCCATAACCTCGCCGAGAGTAGTCCAGGAGTCAATCACGGGCTTTTCACGATCCGCGGCATCGTTGGTAAACAGGTGCATTCCAGTTTGCAAGGAGCCGGCCAGCTTGAGATTTGAGAAGACAATCAGCGGGGTTTCTTTGTCCGCGACAAAGCCTCGCCAAAAAGTCTTCAGCGCAGGCTTGTTGGGCGGTGCTGCGTTTCCGCGCCCGAGTGAGTTCCCTACCCAAAACGCCAACGCCGCGGAAGCGAGCATCAGTCCCGCAGTCAGCAGGACAGAGCGGATCCGATTAGGCGAGGCATGACTTACCGGAGCAGGCGGAAGCAGTTGCGCAGGCGCATCCGCAGCTGCCACCGGAACGGCCACGGCGTGATGGCGCGGGTGCCATGAAAGCGCATAGCTGCCCTTCGGGATGGCGATGACTGCTTCATCTTCGGCGCCTTCATCGACGTAATACTCGGCCAGCTTCGAACGCAATCTGCCCATGTGGACTCGAACAACCGAGTCGCTTTGCGAATCAAAGTTTTCGGAACGCCCGAAGACCACAGTAGCGATCTCTCTGACCTTGACAGACTCGGAGCGTCCGTCCAGCGCACAGGAAGCGAGAAAAGAGAGCAAATTGCGGAGCACTTCGGAGCCGCGAAAGGTGCTGCTCCGCAGGATGCGGTCCACTTGCTGAGTGAGAATCTGTGCGGATTCGGGCTTCGAATGGATCAGATCGACGCCGGCGGACATTGCGTGGTCCTCTGCCGAGGATAAACTCTCCTCGACCCCTACTGACGAACCAGTATACCCGTCTGCCTTTCAATTGGACCGCTACGCGACGCAGTTAGTAGTGATTGAACGCTGATTAAACCTTGCGCCGAGAGGGTCCACTGCCTAAAATCGGAGCGAGTCAGAAGACTGAAGCTTACTCCGGGGGGAAACGGCTCGTGTCCGATAGTTTGCGTCCATCGTTTAGCTGTTTTGGTTTTAGCTGCCTTGCGGTTTCGCTGCTGACGAGTATGTGCGCCTTGGCGCAGCGAGTCCCGACCGCTCAGGCCTACACGTTCAACCCCGTGCGGATCGTAGCCGGCGGCTATATGCCCGGCTTAATTGCTCATCCTACCCAGCCCGGGCTCATCTACGCCCGCACCGACATTGGAAGCGTCTATCGCTGGAACGCGAGCCTCGGCGAATGGGTCCCTTTGACGGACTTTAACTCGCCAGACAGCTACAATCTGAACGGGCCGGAGAGCATCGCGCTCGATCCCACCGATCCCGAACGCCTCTACATTGCGGCGGGGATGTACACATACAGCGGCGCGCCTTATGCCATTCTGTCTTCCACCAACCAGGGCGCCAGCTTCCGCATCTATCCCGTACCGTTTTCCATGGCTTCGAACAATGACGGGCGGGCGGCAGGCGAACGCCTAGCCGTGAATCCATTCAAGCCGAACGAACTGATGATGGGTACCCGCGCGAATGGATTGTGGATCAGCGAAAATTATGCGCAGACATGGACACAGGTAACGACCTTTCCGGTGCAATCGTCAACCGACGGTTTCGGTGTTCAGTGGGTGCTCTTCGATCCGCAGCATTCCGGTGTTGTTTACGTCGGCTCCTATACGACGGCGACAATTTACCGGAGTACGGATGATGGCGCGACGTGGGCGCCGCTTCCCGGCGAGCCCACCGGCTGGCCCTTCAGCGTGTCACCCGGGGCACGCCCGCCAGCGCCCGAACGCGCGGTGCTCAATCCGGACGGCAACCTTTACGTGAATCTGGACGATCTTCCGGGTCCCTATACGATGAACTACGGTCTGGTCGAGAAGTTCAATCCCACGACCAATACCTGGGCGAACGTCACGCCTCCTTACGATGCCGCGGATGGACAGAACTCGCCGCGAGGCGGATTTTCCGGCCTGACTCAGGATCCCACCCGCCCCGGCACGATCGCGGTATCCACATTCGACCGGTGGTACCCGGTTGATACCGTCTACATCACCCACGATGGCGGCAGTACCTGGATCGACCTCGGGAAGGTCACCTCCAGCGCCGGCGTGGACGGACCTCCCTATGGGAACTTTTACTTTAATCCGCCGGTGTTCTCCCCGATTTCGCCGTGGCTGACCTTCGGCGATACTTCTTATCCGAACTCGCCAACCCCCACTGCGAAATTCGGGTGGTGGATCTCGGCTCTGCTCATCGATCCGACGAATCCCAATCATCTTATGTTCGGTACCGGCGCGACTATCTACGCAACCAATAATGTCTCGGCGGCCGATTCGGGGACAGCTCCCACGTGGTATGTGCAGGGATTGGGCATCGAAGAAACCGCGGTACAGGCGTTGATCAGTCCTTCACAAGGTGCTCACCTGTTGAGCGGCGTCGGCGACATCGGCGGATTTCGCCACGACGATTTCAGCGTCTCGCCCGCGAACGGAATGTATACCAACCCGGTGGCAACCACGGTTGGAAGCCTGGATTGGGCCGGACAGAATCCGATGTTCGTTGCGCGAACCCAGTCGCCAAGTACGGCCCAGACGAGCCCCACCTGTACTTACGGCGCCTATGCGAGCGACGGCGGCTCCAGTTGGACACCATTCTCGACCTGCGCAGCCGGCGTCAATAGCAATAACGGCGGCAGCATCGCCACTGACGCGAGTGGAACCATGCTGATGTGGAGTCCAGCGACCGGTTCGGCGAACCGCCCGCAATTCTCAACGAACTTTGGCGCGACCTGGACCGCGACAACCGGCCTGCCCGCGCGGGTGAACGCGTATGCGGACAAGGTGGCCCCGGAGACTTTCTATGCGTTCGACGGCAGCAGCGGAAGCGGCGCTTTTTACAGCACAACGAATAGTGGCGGACACGCTTTTTCGCAGGTGAATACCACCGCCTTGCCCACGGCAGGGAGCTGCTATTACTCGGCTTGCGGCGAGGCTTTTGTGAACTGGGCAAAAGCGGGAGACATCTGGCTGCCGCTCGGCAGCAACGGGCTCTACCACTCCGTGAACGGGGGCGTGACCTGGACCAGAGTTACCAACGTGGGTTGGGCGAATTCCATCGCTGTCGGCGCCGCTGCGCCGGGAAGCAGCATGCAATCCGTTTTCCTTTACGGGAACGCTTCGCCGCTCGGTCTTATGTCCATCTATCGCTCGGATAATAACGGCGCCTCCTGGCTCCGTATCAACGACGACCTGCACCAATATGGCGGCCCCTCGGTGCTGCAGGCCGATCCGCGGATCTACGGGCGTGTCTATCTGGGCATGAACGGACGCGGGATCATTTACGGGGACATCGCCCAATAAACGGAGCACTCCATTATGAAGCTAACTAGATTGCACTCATCTCTCATACTTCTTGCCGGCGGGCTGCTGTCCGCCGTCTCAAGTTACGCCGGACCGGTTACGCTGCCGTTCGATGCATGGCAGACGGAACCGTTCACCTCGATGAATCCGGGGGATATGTTTCCCACCGTGTACATCGCGAGCCAAGCTGGAACCGTGGACATCACCGGCTATTACGTGACCGGCGATTACTACAACGTGGATGTGAACGGTAGCCTGGTTCTCACCACGACACAAGTGCCGCCGCTGAATGTGGACTATGGCGACCAGACTCCTTCGCTGTATGCCGACCCGGCGTCTGCTTTCTCCTCAGGATTGTTCAGCACCGGTCAGTTTTCCGTGAATACCGGGGATTTTATTTCCATCTTCGATCTCTATCCGCCAGGCGGAATCGGTGAGGTGGGGTTAAACCTGGTTCCGGAGCCAAGCGCGTTCGCGCTGCTCGGGATGGCCGGTATCGGCGCACTTCTACTTCGGGTTCGGCGGAGCGGGGATCGCGATCGCCCAGTCTTGCATTGTTGAAGGTCGCTGTTAGAGGACTCCGCTCAGTTCCTTCCAGGCGCTGACCACCATTCGCAAGGCAGGGTTGCGGCCGGTAAGGTGCGTAAGGCCCAGGTCCACTCTTGTATCAATTCCACGGATCTTGCGACAGCGAATGCCCGGATAATGAGCGCGTTCGACACAGGCCGGGGCGACGGTCCAACCGAGGCCGGACGAGACCATCTCCAGCAGCTTTCCATGATCGGGCGCCAGATGCTTAATCTGCGGTTCCGCGCCCTGGGATCGAATCACCCGCAAGATGTAGTCGTGGCAGGAGGGAGCGATGGACCTGTGCCAAAACACAAAGGAATCCCCGAGCTCAGAAATCAGAATATGGCTGCGCCTCGCCAGCGGGTGATTCGACGGCAGAATTATCAACAACGGTTCCGACGAGAGCAATGAGAACTGTATTCCATCGGATTCGTCCCCCTTGTGTCCGTACACCAGATCGATTTGGCCGGAGCGCAGTCGATGAGCGTGCTCGCTTACGGGCATCTCATGAATCTCCAAGCGCAGATTTGGCATCGCGCGCATCAGCTTCCGCGTGATTTGGGAGAAGCCGTGAAACGAGGAGCATGGCTCGAAAGCGACGGTGAGGGTCTCAAGGCCCAGCACCGTTTGCTGAACGGCACGCGACAGGCGCTCGACCTGCTGGAGCGTTTGCTGGGCTTGCTCAAAGAGAAGTTTGCCCGCCGGGGTCAGCTCGACTCTCGGTCGGGTGACCTGAATTAATTGAACGCCCAACAGTTTTTCAAGGGCACGGATTTGCCGGCTCACTAGCGGTTGTGTTACGTGCAGGGCCGCGGCGGCGCGTCCGAAGTGGCGCTCGCCTGCGAGCGCCACAAAGTACCGCAAATGGCGTAGTTCCAGATCATCCATCATCACTACTGGGCATTACACCATGTTTATGGAGCATTAGACACGGCACGGCGGCTTTGCTAGATTGTCGACGACGAGATCAACCAACGCTTGCAGTCCGGCAGCAAGCGTGGTTAGCGATGCCGGAAGCCTGTGAATTAGGAGAGAGAGGAATGCCAACAAACCTGACGCCCGATCAAATGAAGAAATTCGTGAGAGAACATTTCGAGGATTTCGTAAACAATCGAAATGCGGAGGTGATCCGCAAGAACATGACACCGGAGTTCCATGACCATGACGGACCCGGCGGAAAACCGACCGGCGTGGATGGCGATGAGCAGATGATGATGTCTATGTACAAATCCATGCCGGATTTGCGCATAACGATTGAAGAGATGATCGCCGAAGGCGACAAAGTGGTGTGCCGCAACATTTGGCGATGGACCGATACAGCATCGGGGAAGAAGATGCAGTTTCACGGCTTTGTGCTGTGGCGCTTCGAAGGCAACAGGATCGGCGAGCGCTGGGCAACAGTAACGCCGCCGTCATCTGAGGAAACAACTTGGACGGCGAGCTTGGCACAAAGACCGGATGAGAATCGGGGAACGAGGATTGATTGGGGAAAAGAGAAATAATGCGCACCGCCGCTCAATCAAATTCGGAGCTGATCGCCGCGTACCTTGATGCCGTGATTCGCAAGGACGCCTCCGCCGTCGACCGCTACTTCGATCCAAACGTCGAATACATGGTGAACGGCACGCCCGAGCGGGATGCGGCCGAGGTGCTGCCACCTATTTCCGCCGACTGCCACGCAGCTCTTCCGTGGCTAGGACTCTACTACGGTCGTGAAGCTCTCAAGGATTTTCTCGCCCATATGCATCGCAATCTGGAGGTTACCGCGTTCGGACCACGCGAAGTCATTTCGCAAGGGAATAAGGCGGCTGCCTTTGGATGGTTCCGGCTTAACTCTCTGTCAACAGGCCGGACCGCCGACATTTCGTATTCGATCTTTTTCGAGCTACGCGATGGCCTAATCGTCAAATATCACTTCCTCGAAAACACATTCGACGTCGCAGCCGCCTTTCGCGCCGGCGGCTCGTGGCTGATCGACACGGACGGCGCGAAGCATAACGTTCCGGCGGCGGAAAGCTAGGAGAAACGGAAATGTCGACCGAGAAAACGTCAACACAGGCCCTGTCGATCGAGCGGTTCACATCGAGCGAGGCTGGAGCATGGTCCAACTCATACCTGATCAGCGGCGCTTCTTACGCTCTCCTCTTTGATGTGTTCATGAGTCACGGCGAAGCTGCTGAACTCGCGAACACAATTGAGAAGTCCGGGAAGACGCTGCAAGCCGTCATGATCTCCCATGCTCACCCGGACCACTTTATGGGACTCGACGCGATCACAGAGCGTTTCCCGAAAGCGCGCGTCGTCAGCACGGCAAACGTGGTTGGCGACATAAAGGCAGATGGCCCGTGGATGTTCTCGATGTTGCAAAGCAAGATGGGGCCTGCCGGGCCGAAGCGGCTGGTGGTCCCCGAGCCCCTGAACGAGCCGACCCTCCGTATCGGCGGAGTCGAACTGGAGGTTGTGGAGTTTGGCGAATGCGAGAGTAAGCACATCGCGTCGGTTTACGTACCGGACACAAGGGCAGTTCTTGCAGCGGATTTGGTGTACAACGGCGCGCACCTCTACCTGGCCGAGAAACATATCGCGAGCTGGCTGCAGCGGCTCGATGAGTTCGAAGCCTTCGCCAAGAATCGCGTGTCGACGATCTATGCTGGGCACGGGGCGGCTGGCGATCTGAGGCTAATCGCACAGACCCGTGCGTACTTGAAGAACTTCGACGAAGCCGTCAAAACCGGCGACGCGAAGGCGGTCGAGCGACAGATGCTGGCCAAGTACCCTGAATACCACGTAAAGCAGTTCTTAACGGCTTTCAGTATTCCGGCTTTTTTCCCGGCCGTATCATCCGCTTAGAGTGTCAATCCGTGGCGCCACGGCGATCTAGTGTTGGTCATACAGTCGGCACCCATTCTCTGAGCGCCGTTCATGAGTGGGTGATGGAATTAGAGCTTGCGGATTGTCGATGATCGAGGTACTATGTCGATAATCATAGTATCGTCATGCCAAAGCCATCGGACCTATTACAGGGAACGCTAGATCTCCTGGTCCTTAAGACGATTGCGAGGGAGCCGCTCCACGGATGGGCCATCGCGAAGCGCATTCAGATGCTTTCCGGCGATGTTCTCTCGGTGGGCCAGGGTTCCCTGTACCCGGCGCTGCATCGACTCGAACAACAGGGCTGGATTCGGGCTGAATGGAAGGAGTCCGATCTTGGACGTCCGGCAAAGGTTTATTCACTGACGCGGGAGGGCAGGAAACAACTCGAGCGCGAACTAAATAGCTGGAACAGGCTATCCTCCGCGGTCCAGCTTCTAATCGAGACGGCTTAGAAGGGAGCACTTATGCGATTCAGTCGCGTGGCCATGCATCGCGCCCGTTCCTTGTTCCGGAGATCTCGCGCCGACTCGGATCTGCAGCGCGAGATCGAACTTCATTTCGAACAACTCGTCAAGGAAGCCATAGCTTCCGGAATGAGCGACTCAGAGGCTCGCATCGTGGCGCGGCTCCAGTTTGGGCCGATGGAAAAAACGAAGGAGGAGTGTCGTGACACCAGACGCGTAAACCTGATCGACAATCTTGTGCGGGACGTGCGGTATGCGGTGCGAATGCTGGTGAACAATCCCGGCTTCACAGCGGCGGCCGTCATTACGTTGGCATTGGGGATTGCGGCGAACACAACGATCTTCAGCGCGGTCAGCGCGATCTTGCTACGCAAGCCGCCGGTGAAAGATCCGGATAGCTTGTGCGCGGTTTCTTCCAGGAGCCTGGGAGGTTACGACTTGGCGCGTGTTTCCGCACCCGATTTTCAATCGTGGCAAAAGCAGAATAAGGTTTTCGAGGGCATAGCTGCGGTTGCGAGCGGGCGTCCGTTCACTCTGACGGGCAAAGGCGAGCCGGAATCGGTGCGCGGCGACCGCGTTACGCCGAATTATTTCAATATCGTTGGATTGATGCCCATTCTTGGGCGGGCGTTTTTGCCGGGCGAAGATCAAGCCGGAAACGAACACGTCGTGATCCTCAGCGACGCCCTCTGGCGTGAACGTTTTGGCGCCGACCCGAACGCAATTGGAAAGGATCTCGAAATCAACGGCGAGCCATACAGAATCGTCGGCGTGATGCCGGCGCGCAACGGTACGACTATATCCGGCCAGCAGCTATGGACGCCGCTGGTCTTCAGCGCCGAAGACTTGAGCCCTTCCGCGCGCGGCAACCACTACCTCGACCTTGTCTTAGGGCGCCTCAGACC
>JAVKSW010000015.1:0-15284 GCA_039583505.1 Bryobacteraceae bacterium
GGATAGACGGGGTTGAAGTGGATGCCATGCGAGTGCCGATTCCAGGAGTGCAACAGAATAAGCGCGATGACGATCAGCGCGAGCGACAAGCCGCACCACACGCCGTAGATGCCATAGCCATAGCGAAAGCACAGCAAATAGGCGATGGGCAAACCGAAACACCAATATCCGCCCAGGTTGACGAGCATGGGGCCGCGTGTGTTGCCGAGGCCGCGAAGGGCGCCAGTGGTGACGGTTTGAATGCCGTCGAACAATTGAAATAAGGCTGCCCAGGCGAGCAGGCCGGTGCCGACGGCGATGATGGCGGAGTCGTTGGTATAGACACGCAGCAAAGGCTTCGGCATGAGGAGGAACGCGGCAGCCGAACACAACATGAACGCGCAGCCCAGAGCGACAGCGATAAAACCGCTGCGGCGGGCAATGCGCGGATCACCGCGGCCGACCGCTTGGCCGACAGCAACTGCAGCAGCCGAGGAGATGCCGAACGGCACCATGAAGCTAACGGCCGCGCAGCTGAGCGCGATTTGATGGGCGGCCAGAGCGACGGGAGTCAATCGGCCGGCCATGACGGCAGCGGCGCCAAAAGCTCCAACTTCGAGCAGGATTTGGGTTGCCGCAGGAAACCCGATGTGCAACAGATGCGCAATGCGGCGCCAGTCGGGTTTGCGAAGAATCCCGCGGACGCCGGGCTCCAGATTACGTTCGAACCACCAGATGAAGAACACGAGCACAGCGGCCATGTAGATACGAGCCATGCCGGTGGAAAGTGCGGAGCCGACGACGCCGAGCGCCGGAAATCCCCAATGTCCGTCGATGAAGAGCCAATTGAACAACCAGTTGATGAGATTGGCGGTGACGAGGGCGAACATGACAGGGCGGACGTGCCCGATGGCTTGCAGGTAGCGGCGGAAGGCGGCGTAGAGAAGCAGCGGCAGCGTGCTGAGGCCCAGGGTAGCGACAAATGCACCAGCCAAGGCGCTGACTTCGGGAAGGATTCCGAGCGCGTAGAAGAGTGGACGCATAACGGCAAACAATACAGTGAGCGGCACCGAGAGCAGTAGAGCGATGTAGATACCTTGCGCCAGCGACTGGTGGCAATCTTCGCGATCGCCGGCGCCGAAGGATTGGGAGACGAGCGTGTCGAGACCGAGCAGCAGACCCACGCCAAAGATGGCGAAGGCGTAAAACGCACTGCTGCCAATCCCGATGGCGCCGATTGCAGCGGGACCGAGGCGACCCACCATGATGGTGTCGACAACGCTCATAGCCATCCAGCCGAGTTCGGCGAGAGCGACCGGAACAGCAAGTGCGATCACGCGCCGGGTGTCGTGCCAGAGGATTCGGAGCTCGGCGTTATCGAGCGGAATCGGCGGTTCCTTCCGTGGACCAATAGAGCGCATCGAAGAGCATTGGAAATGTGGCGTGCGTCTGGGCGCGGTGCTGAGGACGAATTCCGAAGAGAACCACTTTCCCGGGATTCATTTCGATAGTGACAACGGCGGCGCGACCAAGCATCAAATTCTCACCGCGAAGCCAACCCGAGGCGAGGATACCTGCGTTGGGGTAACGCGCGACGACGCTCACCTTTTGAGAGGAGAAACCGTCGACGATCTGAAAGAAGGGGGAGTTGATGTAAAAGGCATAAGTTGCGGGCGCGACTCCGAGACCAACCGGATTGGTTGGATCGACTTGCAGATTGACGATGGTTCCCGGCGCGAAGTGCTGCTCGCGGGTGGTGGTGTGCTTGATGTCCTTGACACCCAGCGGAAGTTTATCGATCAGCAGATTCGACGCTTCTCCGAGCGCGATAACCGTGCCGCCGTAGTGAAGAAAGTCTTCCAGCGCCTTCCAGCCGTCATCGCCGATACCGCCACGATATTCGGGCACGATGCTTTTGTAATCCAGGCCGTTGAGGATATCTTTCTCGCGCTGGTCCGGCAGGACGATAGCATCGAAGCGCGAATGCAGATTTCCGGCTTTGATGTCGCGGTTGTTGATGAGTGTATAGGGAACTTCGTAATGGTCGAAGACCCAGCGGGTCCAGCCTTCGTCCATATCGGCTTCCCAGGATTGATAGAGACCGATGCGAGGCTGGTGAACAGTGACGAGCGGCCGGAAATGGTGATCGTCTTTGAGCTGCGACAGTTGCACGTCGTCGGTGCATTTGTTCCACACGCCTGGTAAAGCGGATGCGGCGACCCATGTGGCGCCAGTGGTATCGAAGGAAATCTTCACGCCTCTGTTCAGCAGCCGATTCACCACGCGCGCGCTGGTTGCGCCGTTATACGGAAAAACGTATGCGCCTCCAATTTTCTCGACGGCCAGTTCTAGTTTGGGAGTCGCGGTCAGCTTCTCCAGCTGGATGTCTTTGGGGAGCGGCGTTTTGGCGAACGGAGTATCGACGCCAAATTGCAGACCGAGCGACCAAGCCGAGACGTCGTAAGGAGGCTCGGGTGGCGCCTGGGGCGAGCGGCGAACTTCGGGGTAAATCTGGCGCTCAAGAATGTCCTTGGCGTAACGCCCGAAGACCTGATCGAAGGGGACCACGAACGTGCCGGCCGGATACGATTTGCCGTCCTGCCCGAACGCGGCGTTCGCACGATAGACTTCGACGCCCGCCATGCGCAGCTTGTCGATGAGCTCGATGGCTTCATTAGGATCGTGCTGGGCCGCGACAGGAATGATGGCAGCGAAGTTCTTTTCTTTCGTCCCGCCGATCTCGCCTTTTGCGCCGGCTTCGATGGTGTGGAGGTTGACATCATAGATCTCATGCAACAAAGTCTCGCGGCTGTCGGCGGCAGCTTCGAGTAAGGCATAGGTTGCGGTCAGCTCGTAATCAACGATGTCGCGGAGCGTCCACCTTCCCCCCAACCAGGGATGCGGGTATTCGGTGCGCAGAGTGACGTCACGGGGTGGAGGGAGCGGCTGATCGGGGTGTTCGAATTCGCGGCGACGCTCGGCTTCGAACTCCTCCCGCGAGGGCGCGGCGGGACGGCCCGAATGCGAGGCATCGGCCTTTTCCTGATTGATGGGCGTGGCGATGCGGGCGCTGGCGACCTCCGTCAACAGACCGACTTCGTTGTGCCACCAACCGGACCACGCCATCGCGCCTTGCCAAAAGTTGGTGTACGTGGAGTTATAGATGATGCCTTCCCGGCCTTCCGCTTCAAGAGCGGCGGCTTGTTGCTGACCGTAGATAGTATTCAGGCGATAAATCAACGGATCGACGTTGGGGTTTATGGGATCCGTGGCAGGCATAGTGAAAATGCGCGGACCGGAACTGCCCTGCTGATGCTCGTCGAGCCAGATGGACGGGAACCAGCCGGTTCCTTGACCATTTTTGCCGCTCCAGAGGATCTGGGCGGTCATCTGGCTTTCGCGCTGGGAGAAGAGATACATGTCGCGATTATTGTCGTGACCAACGTAGGGATGGAACAATTGCGGAAGCGGGCTTACTTCATACGGGGTGCCGAGGTTCTTGTTGTACCAATCGACGACCATCATCTGGCCATCGGGATTCAGCGAGGGGACGAGCAGGAAGATGACATTGTCCAGGATTTTGTTTACGCGAGGCGAATCGGTTGTGGCGAGCTGATACACGAGCTCGACGACCATTTGGGAGGAACCGATCTCGGTGGAGTGGATATTGTTGGTGATGAGCACAACGGCCTTTCCTGAACGGAAGATCTCGTCACGCTCGGTCGGCGTGGGTGCGCCGTCCTGGAAGTAAAGCTTGCGCTCGAGCGCCTTCAGGCGATCGAGATTCTTCAGGTTGCCGGCTGAGCTGATCTCGAGTAACGCGAACGGGTGCGCCTGCGTGGTGGGTCCGATGTTGTGATAGCGCACGCGATCCGATTGACTCGCGATGGTTTGGAAGTATTCGACGACGCGGTCATAGCGGGCGAGCTTCTTGTCCGTTCCCATTCGGAAGCCGAAATACTGGTCGGGCGCGGGAATAGCGGCGAAGACGAGAGTAGAAACAAAAAGGAGCAGGAATGTTCGGCAGGCGGGTCGCATGGTGAGTGAGGGGATTTCCAGAGAATAGCAAGGCTACCGGGCAGATGCCGGTTTGCTAATCACCAGTCCACGGGAGGCGAGGTGGGTGTTGCGAAGCCGGGAACACGCCCGTGGCGGAGGTTGTAGAGAGCAACGCGAATCTGCGCTCTTCTCGTGGGGTCCTTCGATGCGGCAAGCGAAACGTAAATGGCCTCGGCTTTCGCGCGGTACGGCTTCCCGGGTCCGGGCTTCTTCGAGTCCGGGCCGTAATCCAACAGGTCGCCCGCCATACGATAGGCATTCGCTTCGTAGTCCTTTATCTCTTCCAAGTAGCTGGAGCCGGGATGCGCGGCAGCGAAGCGCTCGTACGCACGAGCTTGGCGAAGCGGAATGCCGGCATCGCCCTCTGTTTCGTAGACCTCGTTGGACCAAAGTACGATGTCCCATTCGAACTCGTCGCGGTACTTGCCCTGCGGGAAGTCGACGATGTAGCGACGCGCCTTAGAAACGGGATCCGGCACGGGTGTCTTCTGTTCCGTTTGGCAGTTGACGAGTCGGCGCGTGAGGCGCACATCTTGCGCCTCGATGTCTTCGCGGAGCGGGGAGCGAGGGAAGAGCCGGAGCGCGGCATCTGCAAGGTCCACCCGGTCCTGAAGATCTTTGATCTGAGCCGGGGACTCCACCGGCACGTTACTGACGAGTTCTACATAAATGCGGAACGGTGCGAAATCAGGGTCCAGGGGAATGACCCCAAAGGCGCCGTCGACGTCTTTCCCGTGAATGCGCACCTTCATCCGATAACCGGACTCATCGAGGTACTCGACAACTTCACCGACCTTGGCCACAAGGACGCCGTGCTGAACGATGGGATAAAGCAGCATGCCTGTGGCTGCCCGAAGGGAACTGCTGGCGCAAATCAAGGAAATGCTTAGAAACCTGGCCAAATTCAACGAACGGGACACAGCAAGCGCCTCCTTGCTTTCTGAACCGACGCTCTCCGCGTTGCGATAGTTTCCGCTGTCGCGCAGAAGCTCAGTGCCCTCGACACACCACGCACCATTCGAGCCCGATCAATGCGGCGCGACCGGGCATGACAACGCCGTAAACCGGTTGATAATCGGCGTTGGTGAGATTCGTCAGTCTGACATAAGGATGAAGCGGCGATCGCGTCCAGGCAGCGTATGCGTCGAGCAATACATAGGCATTCCGCTGGTATTGATTGGTGACGCCGGTTCGCGCGCGTGCGAGCCAACCGTGCGGCGAAGTGCGCTGCCAGGCAATCACGGCCTGCTGGGTCGGATAGTTAAACACGTACTTGGATTGATAACCGTTCAAAGCAGCTTGTCCACCGTGCAAGCCGGTATATTCGAGTTCGACTGTCTGAGAATTGGGAAGCGACCAGAACAGAGACGCCTCGACACCCGTGAAGGTCAACTGAGCGAAATTCATGGCCTGCCAAATGGCCGATGGATTGGCGCGGATGTAGTCGATGTCATTGGTCTCGTGCCGCGAGAAGGCAGTGATTGAGCCGCGCCAATGATCCGCAAGGTAGAAATCGAAGCCTGCCTCATAGTTGGTGGCGCGCTCCGGCTGCAGATTGGGGTTCCCGATGTTTGCCGGATCGTGGTAGTAGAGGTCGGTGTAATTGGGCAATCGAAACGCGCGGCTGACGGAGACGCGCAACTTTGCGTTCGAGGACAGCCAATATGCGCCGCTCACGGTAGGAACGGAGATGGTCTGAGCTCGACCGTAGAACTCCTGACGCAGGCCCGCGCTCAAGGAAAAGCGGCGCCACGAGCGAACGTCGAGATCGCCATAGAGAGCGCCCTGCTTTCGCGAGTGGAGGCCCAGATTATTGCTGTCGACATGATCTGCAAGTGCTTCCAGACCGTAATAGAGCTGTATCGTCCGGTGGAGGGCGTCATGCCGGCGCAAGGCGATGTCCCAGGTATCATCCTCATGCCGATTCGTATAGAAAGCGGGATCGTCCCGCAATAGCTCATAGAGGTCGGTGTGACGGCGATAGCCGAGCGTGAAAAGCGTATGCGAGCCGAGATCCTGCGAAATAGTGGCTAACCAGGTTTTGGTTCGCTCCCACGAGTTGAAGTTCCCATAGAACTGGTCGGCCCCGAAAGGGCGATCGAGCAATGAGAGAAAGACGCGGGTGAAGCCAAGTTTCGTGCGCACCCATGACTCGGACGCGAGCGCCAGATTTCGATATTCGCGATCGTCGCGGAAGCCGTCCGACAACTCGCGCTCAAAAGAGAACCGCTGGGAGAGCGCTCCATCCGTGAAGGAGAGAAAGCCGCTTTCCTCGTTTGTTCCAAAGCTTCCGTAGCCACCGCGCAGGCGCATCTCCAAACTGTCGGAGGCGTTGTTCGGGCGCGTGACGATGTTGATGACCCCACCGACGGCTTCGGATCCGTACAGCGTCGAGCCGGCGCCGCGCAGAATCTCGATCCGGTCCACGGCATCCAGGGGAACGGGAATATCGAAATCGTGATGAGCCGACTGTGCATCGCTCAGACGAATGCCGTTGAGCAAAACCAGCGTCTGTTCGAACGAACCGCCTCGAACGGATAAGTCGCCCTGCACACCATTGGGCGCGCGCGATTCGACCTGGACAGAGGAATCAAGCGCCAGAGCGTCGCCGAGGCTGCCGAACAGCAGAAAGGGATTTTGCAGGGGATAGACGTTTACGGAACGGTCGGACTCCTCGATCGGTACGGGTTCCCACGATCCGGTTACCACTACGTCGGGGGCGTGCGGCGGTGAGGCGGTCGTAGTCTGCTGGCCTAAGAGAGGACAAGAAGCAGCGAGGTAGAGCAGCGCCGCGGCGAAGGACAGGCGCATCGATGTCTCAGGATAGTGCGGAGGGCGCGCGCAGGGCTATTTGATATTTGAAAAATCGGCCGGTTCGAGAAAAATTGAATCGACCTTCTCGACAAGTTTGCCGTTTGCCTCGGAAGCGGTGGCGACCTTCTTCCATTCGGGGTCATTGCGAAATTCGGCCCAGTCTTTGGTGGCAGCTTCGCGGCTGGGAAAGGCCAGCATATAGACCAGCGTCTTTCCTTTCAAGGGTTCATCGGTAGGCAGCCAATAGCCGACGCTGGTCATGCCGTGCTTGTTGAAGATGTCGATCGTGTGATCGCGAAAGCGCGTGAGCAAGGTGTCCAACTTGCCCTCGTAGGTGTGATAGGTACGCAGCTCAAAGACTCGATTGGCGCTTTGCGCGTGTACGGTTGAAGGCGTGGAGCCGAAATTGTATCCGGCGAGAAAGACGGCCACGGTAAAGGTGAATCCAGCAGCAATGCGAATACCCATGTTTAATTCTTAGCACCCCCGTTTTTCATACCCCAGTCAAGCGAATTTGTCACGCAGTCGAAATCACGTATCAATAATCGCGGAGCAAGCTGTGTAGGAAGTTTCCATTACTACACACTTTGAAAGCGAGAATGCATGAAAGAACGAATCTCAAAGTCGCTCCGGCGTCTGCGCACGTGCTGTGTCGCGGTTTCTGTATTTCAATTGGTGCTGGGAAGCGCGTGGGCGGGTGTTCCGCAAGCCGCCGCCGACCAGTCTCAAAACACCCGCACGCCCATCAAACACGTAATTGTAATTATTGGGGAAAACCGAACCTTTGACCACATCTTCGCTACCTACAAGCCGAAAGGCCGCGAAAGTGTCGATAACCTGCTGTCGAAACACATCATCAACGAGGATGGGACGCCGGGCCCGAATTACTCCTTTGCAGTTCAGGACTCGGCCGTAGATAACCACGGCGACAAGTATCAAGTCAGCCCTATGGATAAGTCGGTATACTCGACTCTTCCACCGCCGTTAGTAGGAGGCCCTACGAACCCATACTTCACGACCGTCGCGGAAGCAGAGGCGGTCGAGAATGGATTGGCGGCGGATTATTACAAATATCTGACGACCGGCGGTACCGGACAGGCCAGCCACACTCCCGACCAACGAATCCCGGATTTGAACAGTTTGCCGCCGGGGCCGTTCCAGCTCACCTCCAGCACATTGCCTTACGATGCTTACGCGGCCAGCCCGGTACACCGGTTTTACCAGATGTGGCAGCAGCTGGATTGCAACGTCGAGTACGCTGAGCAGTGGAATCCCAGCGGCTGCAAGGCCGATCTTTTCCCTTGGGTGGAGGTGACCATCGGCGCGGGCAGCAATGGCTTACCGCAGCCCCAACCGTTCAGTGTGGAATCAACCGGTGAGGGTTCCACTTCCATGGGTTTTTACAACATGCTTCAGGGCGATGCTCCGTACCTGAAAGAACTCGCCGACAGTTATTCAATGAGCGATAACTATCACCAGGCCGTCGTGGGCGGCACGGGCGCCAACCACGTCATGTTAGGGACCGGCGACGCGATTTGGTTCAGCGATGCCAATGGAAATCCGGCTGTTCCGCCGCACAATCAACTCGTCGCTTCCGGAACGGCTAACGCCGGCGTCGTTGACGAAATTGAAAATCCCGATGCGGCGCCCGGCACCAATAACTGGTACACGGAGGACGGCTACGGCGGCGGATCCCATGGCAAACCGTCCTACGGCGGTGGCAGTTACAGCAACTGCTCGGATTCCGATGAACCGGGGGTGACGTCAGTCCTGAGCTATCTCAGCCTTCTTCCTAAGCGGATCGATCCGAACTGCGCGCCAGGACACTACTACCTGTTGAACAACTACAACCCGGGCTACTTTGGTAATGGATCGAACGCGTACACGGACACGAGTGCAAGCAATACGGTGTTCACCATTCCGCCGTCGTCCCTGCGGAACATTGGCGACGCGCTGAACGAGACGAATATTTCGTTCAAGTACTACGGCGACCAATGGAATATCTACGTGAACGATCCGTATCAGCTCAACCCGGCCGACGTGTACTGCACCATCTGCAACTTCTTCCAGTATTCGACTTCGATCATGACGAACGCGTCACTTCGCACCGAGCACCTCAAAGATACAGTCGACCTATACGCCGATATCAAGAACGGCACGCTGCCGGCGGTCTCGTATGTCAAGCCGAGTGGCCTGGTAGACGGACATCCAGCATCGTCCAAGCTCGACCTGTTTGAAGGCTTCACGAAAAAGATCGTTGACGCCGTGAAGAGTAACCCGGACCTGTGGAAGGATACGGCCATCTTCATTACGTTCGACGAAGGAGGCGGTTACTATGACTCGGGTTATGTCCAGCCGCTGGATTTCTTTGGCGATGGGACACGGATACCGTTGATCGTGGTGTCGCCGTACACCAGGGCAGGTCACATTTCGCACGATTATGCGGACCACGTTTCGATTCTTAAATTCATCGAACGGAACTGGAAACTGGACCCGCTCACCGGCCGCAGCCGCGACAACCTCCCCGACCCGAAGTATGATCGCCGGATCAGCAGATACGTGCCGGTAAATGGTCCAGCTATCGGCGACTTGTTCGACCTGTTCGATTTTCGGGCGAAGTAACGCGCTTCTCCTTAGGGCGCGATTTGTTCGAGTTGGCGCAGATGATTCAGATCGTGGCCGGCCATCGTTTCGACGAGCGTTTGAAACGTCATCCGGCCGCGCTCGGGATGACTGAGGGGCTTTGAGAACGCGTCGGAGGGGAGGCTATCGAGCAGCGCCAGGTTCCAGCCGCGCAGAACCGAGAAGACCTGGACAGCGGTTTGCGCCTGAAGCGACGGATTCTTATAGGCACGCGACCAGGCGTCCTGATCGAAGGGTTGAATGACATGATGCGGCTCGGCGAGCGCTTGGCGAAGGCGAAAGCCAAACGCGATTTCGCAATCGGCCAAGTGGCAGAAGACGATGCGAGCACTCCACTTCCCGGGAGCGTAGCTTCGCTCGATGCGCTCCGGCGAGAGTTGCTCAAAGAGGCGTTGTAATTTGCGCGGAGTTTCGGCGATAACTTCACGGGCGTTCCGATCGCCGAGTTGCGGAGCGTACGGATTTGCGATGGCGGCCATCTCAATATTTTGTCAGGGTCTTTTTCTGTCGCGCAATTTCGAGGAGCGTCGGGTAAAACTGAACAAACGTCGTGTCGACCGCTCCGTGTTGTTGGTGGCACGAATAGCAGTCCGCGCTGGTTGGAATTATTGGCGCGGAACCGGCGCGAGCGTCGAAGTTGAAAAACGCCCAGTTGCCTTTGAAGCGGCTCTCGTCTTTGACGTGCAGGTCCAGGCCTAATAGGGCCGTCTGGAAGTGCCCGCTTCGATTGATGGAACCGTTGGCTTCGGAGGCGCGCACCTCGAGAACAAAAACGGTTTTGTCCGGCCACTTACCTGTCGAGACAAAAGCCTGGTATGCGGCTGGATTCACGAAGACATTGTCGAACGACGGACTCATGGCCATTGCCGCTTGCGGGCTGTAGGACATGCCGAGGCCCGAGCTGAGCCAAGTCCACTCGCGGTAATTGTCCGGACGCAGCATTCGGCCATCGCTGGTGTAGCGAGGTTCTTCAGAGGTCCGCTGGCCGTAGGGCAGCAGGGAACCGGCGGTTGCGAGCGCGAGTACTACTCCAACGGCGAACAGC
Organism: Bryobacteraceae bacterium; assembly: GCA_039583505.1. GTDB lineage: Bacteria > Acidobacteriota > Terriglobia > Bryobacterales > Bryobacteraceae > Bog-105. The sequence continues at coordinate 10,541 of JAVKSW010000015.1, forward strand.
AATGCTTTTCTCATGACGATTTACTCCTGTCTCAGCGCAACGAGTGGATCGATCGACGTGACTTGGTGCGCCGGGATAAAGCAGGCCAGCCCTGCGACCGGGAAGAAGAGGGCGGAGACGGCCAGAAATGTCCATGCATCGGTGGGACTGGTGGCATAGAGCAAGCTCGAAAGAAGACGTGTTAACAGGAGAGCGCCAAGGATCCCCACGACCGTACCGATGGCGGTTAGCCCGAGGCCGCGATGCAGCATCATGCGCAGAATGCCGAACCGTTTGGCGCCCAAAGCCATGCGGATGCCGAGTTCGTGCGTCCTTTGCGTCACCGAAAGTGCCATGACGGCAGCAATGCCGCTCGCGCTGATGACCACAGCCAGCAGAGCAAATATGCCGAGCAGCAGGGCAGTGAGGCGCGGCGACGCAACAGAATCCTGCTCAAAGTTTTCGATAGTGTCTACCTCGTCTATCGCGAGTTGAGGATCGAGCCGATGGATGACAGAACGGATCAGCGGAGCCGCGGTCATGGGATCCATGGCGGTTCGAACGATCAGGTGAGTCTTGAACGAGTAGCCGGGGAGGTAGATCTCGTCATCGGGTGGGCGACTGAGGCCGTATTCTTTGACGTCGCCCACCACGCCGACGACAGTGATCCAGCGCTTCGGCCCCGTCTCCTCGAAGCTGATCCGCTTCCCGATCGGGTTTTCGTTCGGCGAGCGGTGATGCGCGAAGGAGTAATTCACAATCGCTGATTGAGGCTGCGCTATCAGATCATGCTCGGTGAAGGCGCGGCCTTCCAACACTGGCTGACGAAGAGTCTCGAAATAGCCGGCGCTGACAAGGGCGACAGCCGCCCTCGGCGGCAACTCACGCTTCGACGTAGGCTTACCCTCAATGTGAATACCAACGCTGTCCGGATCGGTGCCGATACCTGCAGGGTCGAACGGGAAAGTTGTCGCGAGCGCGGCCGATTGAAGGCCACTGATGGCGTTCACTTGACGCAATATATTCCGGCAAAGCGTAACGAAGGCGAACTGATTGCCAAGGTAGCGCGCGAAATTTGGACTGAGGCGCATGGTGAGCAAGCGATCCGGCTTAAAGCCGGGATTAACTTGTTCGAGTTTCACAAAACTGCGGATCATGAGACCTGCGCCCATGAGGAGCATGAAGGAGACCGCGACCTGGGCGATGACGAGAGCGCCGCGGAAGCGCTGGCGGCTCCGCGTTGCGGTCGCGTGAGGCAAACCCTGTTTAAGCGCGTCGGCGATGTGGCGGCTGGAGGAAAATGCGGGCGCAAAGCCGAACAGGATTCCGGTAGCGATGGAAATGGCCAGCGTGAACAGCAGGACTGGCGTATCGATTTTGACTTCCGCGGATCGAGTGGTAAAGCGCGCGGCGAACTTCACCAGCAGCGCTACCGCGGGGGGTGCGGCGAACAGGCCCAGTGCTCCGCCGGTAACGGATACGAGAACGCTTTCCGTAAGCAATTGTCTGGTCAATCGGGCCCTGGTGGCGCCTAAAGCCGTGCGTACGGCGAGCTCACGCTCAAGGGTAAGCAGACGGGCAAGCAGCAGATTCGCGACGTTTGCGCAAGCGATGAGCAGGACAAAACCGGACGCGCCGAGCAGGACCAAAAAGGTGCTTCGGGCGCGGCGCGTGAGGTCATCGCGAAGGGGCGCGGCAGAGATGCCGTAGCCATAAACCTTCGGGTAGGACTCCGGATATTGGTTGGCGAGCCGGCCGGCGATGGCTGAGAGATCGGCTTGTGCTTTTTCGAGAGACACGCCCGGTTTCAAGCGGCCAAAGGCGGTCATCATACGCTGGTTGCGGTTGGCGATGAATTTCGGATCGGACCGGAACGGACATTGCGACGTGGGCATGTACATGTCGCTTTCCGACGGATACTGCGGGATGGGCGGCAGCACGCCAATGACCGTGTTCGGCCGGCTATTCATCTGGAAGACTTTGCCGACAATGTTCGGGTCGCCGCCGAAGCGCGTTTGCCAGTATTTATTGCTGAGAATTAAGACTGCGTCGGCGCCTTTCGTCTCGTCGCGCGGAACGAACGTCCTGCCAAGCAGCGGTTTCACTCCGAGTACATCGAAAAAATTCGCCGAGACGACGGCGGTCTGCACGCGCTCCGCCCAGCCTTTTCCAAGCAGAAGGAAGAACATGTTGTGATGCTCAACCACGGCTTCGAGCGTGTGGCTCCGATCGCGGTAATCGGAGATCTCATGCACCGAGAACGGAATATCGCCGGCATGCGCCCGAGGAGCGATCTGGTGCAAGACGACCAATTGCCCGGGCTTCCAATACGGCAGAGGGCGGAGTAAAATGCCATACACCACGCTGAAGACGGCGGTGTTGACTCCGATGCCTAACGCGAGTGTAATGATGGCCGTCGACGTGAACCCCGGATTTTTCAAGAGCACACGCAGGCCGTAGCGGACGTCCTGAAGAGTGGCTTCGACGCTGCGTCCCAGGCGCGCATCGCGACACTCTTCCTTAATCTGTTCGATTCCGCCTATGGTCCGGAGTGCGACGCGACGAGCATCTTGCGGGGTCATTCCGCGCCGAATGTTTTCTTCTGTTTGACGCTCGATGTGGTAGCGAAGCTCGGAATCAAGCTCCTGTTCACGGATAGATTTCTTCAGCAGGAATAGGACGATGGACTGGACTTTGCGGAGCATATCCGTTACGCGGTGCCCAGGATGCGCCCGACAGCGCTGGAAAGGCGCTCCCAGTTTTCGGTTTCGTCGGTCAATTGCTTGCGCCCCAGGCGGGTGAGTTCGTAGTACTTGGCTTGACGGTTGTTTTCCGAAGGCGCCCAGTTGGCGCGAATCCACCCTTGTTCTTCTAGACGGTGCAGGGCGGGATACAGCGACCCCTGATTAACCTGGAGAACGTCTTCCGAGACTTGTTGGATACGTTGCGCGATGCCCCAGCCGTGCATGGGCTGCAACTCCAACGTTTTGAGGACCAGCAGATCTAACGTGCCTTGTAGAAGATCGCTTTTCGCTTTCCGCATTCAGTTCCTCTCGACGTTCTACAAGAAGGGTATATAAGCTCCTGTAGATTGTCAAGGGCGGCCTTCAAGATTTTTCGCCCGGCGGCGCGACAATTTCCGGTTGGAACGCACGTTGTAAGAAGGATGCTCGCCTTGTGAAACGATATCGCGGGTACAGCCTGGTAGCCGTCGTTTGGATCGCGGGCTGGAATCCGCCTGTTTTGTCGGCCCAGACGTCGGCAAGCAACTTTGTTGCGATTACTCCCTGCCGGGTGGTCGATACCCGCGGGCCCGCCGGCGATTTTGGCGGCCCAAGCATGCAGGCACAGACCAGCCGGGATTTTCCGATCCTCTCCAGCCCGTGCGGCATTCCCTCGATGGCGTTAGCGTATGCGTTTGATATTGCGGCCGTTCCCGCAGAGCCTTTGTCCTATCTCACGGTGTGGCCGACAGGAGCGCCTCAGCCGACCACGAGCAATTTGAATTCCCCCTCCGGCCAGGTGATCGCGAATGCGGTTCTGGTGGCGGCCGGGACCAACGGCTCGGTAAGTATTTACGTTTCCAACGCCACGGACATCGTCCTCGACATAACCGGATATTTCGTGGCGGCGCCTGCGCCTGTTGCGCCGGCAGACCCGGACCCTCCAGACACAGATCCCCCGGACACAGACCCCGCGCCCGGCATAGCATCGGGCAACCAGAATACGGCCATCGGGTTCAACACGCTGCAGGTCAACACCGGGGACAACAATACTTCCATGGGCGCCTACACGTTAGCTGGCAATACGTCCGGGAACAATAATGTCGCATTCGGGGCTGACGCACTGATTGTGAATGCCAGCGGTTCGGCGAACAGCGCCGTAGGCGGAGAAGCCCTGGCCAACAATCTAATAGGAAACGACAACACGGCGGTCGGCTTTTCGGCGATGTGGGCAAACAACGTAGGCGTGAGTAACACGGTCCTGGGCGCGAGCGCACTGTACACCGACACGGGCGGATCGTACAACGTTGCCGTTGGACAGGAGGCGTTGTTCGCAGGAACGGGCTCGTGGAACATCGCGGTTGGATACGAGGCAGGCAACCAGGTTTCGGTCGGCAGCTACAACATCCTGATTGGCAATTCGGGAATGACCGCCGATTCGAACACCATTCGCATCGGCACTGCGGCCAACCAGACTGCCACTTACATTTCCGGCATAAACACATCGACCGTCGGCGGGACGCAGGTGCTGGTCAACGGCAGTGGCCAGCTTGGTGTTGCCACCTCATCCGAACGCTTCAAAGAAGACATTCATGATATGGGCGACGCGAGCGATGAACTGATGCTGCTTCGGCCGGTTACGTTTCGCTATAAGCAGGCGTTCGACGATGGAAGCAAGCCGGTTCAATACGGGTTGCTGGGCGAAGAGGTGGCCAAAGTATACCCGGAGCTGGTGGTTTACAATCACGACCGGCAAGTGGAATCGCTTAAATACCAGGAACTGCCGGCCTTGCTGCTGAACGAGGTGCAGAAAGAGCACAAGACCATTCAGGAACTGGAAGCGAGAATCGCCGCCCTCGAGGCCCAACAGGCCAAACAACACGCGCATAAACGGCGCCGTTAACCTGTTACGATGAGGGTTCCGAAGCCCTCGCGATGACGGTTCCCGCCTCCTCCGTAGCACCGCGCGCAAGCGATAGCGACCATTCCGCAGGGTCGGGTATTCTCGCCGAAATTGTTCAACATAAGAAGCTGGAAGCAGC
>JAVKSW010000016.1:0-15182 GCA_039583505.1 Bryobacteraceae bacterium
CGAATGGCTTCTGATTAAGAAAAAGGATGAACATGCCATTTCGGATTACGATATTAATCAGTTCGCCTGGAGCGTTGGGACTAAGCGCACTCAAGACGAGATCGCTCGAAACATTCAGCCGCTGAGCGTGGCCGATCTGCCGGGCGCGCGCAAATCCGCAATGCCGTCTCACCTGGAACCGATGCTTGCGACTGCGGTCACCAAACCACCCGGTGGCCCGAACTGGCTCTATGAGGTCAAATGGGATGGAGTGCGCGCGCTGTGCCTCATAAAGAACGGCACGGTCGAGATTCATTCCCGGCGCGGCAATCGCTGCGAAAAGCAATATCCCGAGCTAGAGGGTTTAGCAAGCCAGGTGAATGCCAAAACAGCCTGGTTGGACGGCGAGATTTGTGTTCTCGATGAGCAGGGCCGCGCGCGCTTCGCGATGATCCAGCCTCGGATTGCAGCGAATCCAACTTCGATACCGCGTCTTGCGGAGACCACTCCAGCAACGCTCTTTCTTTTCGACATTTTGTATGCGGAGGGATACGATCTGCGCGGGGTCACGCTCGAAGATCGTAAGCGCCTTCTAAGTGCGGTCATCACTCCAACCGATCGCATACGCATTTCGGACGCGTTCGATACAGATGGCGCGCACATGTTCGAAGCCGCGCGCACGATGGGCCTCGAGGGGATCCTCGCCAAGGATCGCAAGAGCACGTACGAATCGCGCCGGTCAAACTGCTGGCTGAAGCTCAAGGTGCTGAACGAGCAGGAGTTCGTCATTGCAGGGTTTACAAAAGGGGAACGCGATTATTTCGGTGCGCTCGTGCTGGGCGTCCGCGAGGACGGGAAACTTCGCCATGTAGGCCAGGTTGGTACCGGGTTCGATCAGAAGCTAATGAAGGCGATCTATAAACGTCTTGAACCACTGATCACGAGAACCAACCCGTTCGACCGAAAGCCGATTATCAGAACCGGACTGGGGAACGTAACTTGGGTGAAACCGGAAGTTGTTTGCCAGGTTCGATTCCTCGAATGGACGCAAGACGGCATACTGCGGGCGCCGGTTTTCGTGGGATTACGCGAAGACAAGGCACCCGGCGAGGTTGTTCGTGAAGAGTCGATCGCGGCAGAACCTGCTTCGCGCCACACTAGTGGAACAATCGATCTGAGCGGGCGCGAAGCCGTCGTAGAAGTCGACGGGCACCGGCTGAAGCTCACTAATCTCGACAAGATTTTCTTTCCCAAAGACGGCTGTAGGAAGCGCGATCTCCTCGAATTTTACGACCGTGTTTCCGCCTGGCTTCTGCCGCATTTGAAAGATCGTCCGCTCTCGATGAAACGATATCCCAACGGAATTGGAGAGGAATTTTTCTTTCAGAAGAATGCAGGCAGCCATTTCCCCGATTGGATGCGTCTGGAGCCGATTACCGAGCACCATCCGCCGAAAGTTAATCAGTACCCAATTGCCCAGGATCGTGCCAGCCTTTTGTACCTGGTGAATTTAGGCTGCATCGACCAAAATCCCTGGATGAGCCGAGCGGGGAACCTCGACCATCCTGACTGGATGCTGCTCGACCTTGATCCGGTAGAAACGTCGTTCGATCAGATCGTCGAAGCAACGCTCCTTGTCCGCGAACTGCTGGACAACCTGGGCTTGAAAGGGTATCCGAAGACCACAGGGGGAGACGGCATGCACGTGTATGTACCCCTTGAGCCGGTTTATACGTACGATCAAGTGCGTAGCTTTGCCGAGCTCGTGTCACATATGGCCGTCGATCGCGAGCCGAACTTATTCACTACGCCCAGAAGTGTCGGTAAGCGCAAGAAAGGCCGGGTTTACTTCGACTATCTTCAGATCGGTATCGGCAAAACCATCGCCGCTCCGTACGTAGTGCGCGCTTATGATGGTGCTCCCGTCGCAACCCCGCTTGACTGGAAAGAAGTGAAGCAAGGGATTCGTCCGACGGACTTCCGCATCGATAACGCGCCCGAACGGTTCGCTGGTTTGGGAGACCTGTTTGCCCCCGTGCTAAAAGGCGGCCAGAGGCTGGAGGACGCGCTCGAAAGTCTGCGGCGGCCTATGGATGCGGAGACCAAGCGTGCTAAAACGGCAAAGCGACAGTCCAAGCGCGTTAAAGCGTAACTATCGCGCATTGCCACTCCTCCAGGCTCGAGATTTCAGCGGACGGGAAGAGTTGCCGGAAGGTTCCAGCCTCGGATTCAGGAAAACCCGTCAGAATCAGCCATCCATTCGCACGAGTGATGCGCATCAGGTCCTCCAGAATCGACAGCAATACAGTCCCGCTGATGTTAGCGACTGTAATTTCCGACGACGCGTCATCAATTGAATCCGCAGATCCGGCGACGAGCATTGGTGTTAGTTCGTTTAGCAGAAAATTTTCTCTTGCCGCGTCAAGCGCGGTGAGATCCGTATCGAACCCACATGCAACTTCTGCCCCTAGCCGTAGGGCGGCAATTGCGAGAATGCCAGACCCAGTGCCGATATCGATTACTTTCGAGCGAGGAGTTACGCATTTTTCCAAAGCCCTCAGGGCCAACTGAGTACACGGATGTTCGCCCGTGCCGCAGGCTAGACCGGGATTGTGAATGATTCGGGCTCGCCCTGGGGGTGTGGGATCGGTACTCCATGGCGGTACTAAAACCAGACGTTCTCCGACGGTGCGCGCCGGCCATGCCTGGCGAGTGTGCTCAACCCAGTCGGTGGCGTCTGCCTGCTGCCATTCGGGTAAGTGCAGTCGAAATCGTGCGAGCAACTCGCGTCTGTTGACGTTATCTTCGAAGCCGGCAATCAGGATGACGCGGTGGCCCTCGTCGATCTCTTGAATACCAACTGCGCCGGTCTCCCATAGTTGACCGCATATGTCGTCAATGTGCTCAGCCGGACAAGTGAGCCGGAGCAAATACATTGCCGCAGCCGCTATCGAAGCTAATCGCCGGCCGAGGCAGCCATTGCCAGTTGCGGTGTCGACTGATCGATTTCCCGAGGTTCAATGCCCCAGCGTTTCATCCAAAGATGAAGCGTGACGAGTCCCCACAGATGATACCCAAAGTTTTGCCGGCGATGAAGATGGCGCTCGACAAGCCGGCTTACCGCTGCAGGAGAGAAGAGCCCAGCCTTTCGCACCGATTCCGGGCTTAATGCTTCTAGAAGCAATGGGCGAAGCGGGCCCCGGAGCCATTCATGACAGGGTATATCCAAGCCCTCTTTTCGGCGCTGCAAAATGGCGGGTGGAAGCTTCTTCCGAACCAGTTCGCGCATGATGCGCTTGGTCGTACCGCCACTAATCTTCAACTTCTCCGGCAGTCGCGCGGCAAACTCGACGATTCGGTGATCGAGAAAAGGCGGCCTCACCTCGAGGGAATGCGCCATGCTCATGCGGTCGCATTTGTAAAGGATATCGTCGGGCAAATAGTAGTGCTGATCGACAAAGAGATATCGATTGACCGTGTGCGAGGGCGGCGGCAGCCCGGGTAATGCCTCGCAGAGCGCACCAGTGCTCTGGAGCGCATGTCGCACGCCGAGGTCTCGCTGCTCATTTCGCGAGAACGTTCCATTCCAGTAGAGGTGAGCGTCATCAGGTGACAGCAGTGCGCCCGATAGAAAGCGTTTCAGCCTGTATTCGAACCCGATCTTTTCGTCGGAGACCGGGATACGACTGGCAATGTTGAGCGCTCCCCGGATTAGCGGAGCCGGAACACGTCGCGCCAGATTTGCGTACCCATCCGCCACATACGTCTGGTATCCTCCAAAGACCTCGTCCGCTCCCTCGCCGCTCAGTGCTACGGTCACGTGCTTCGATGTCATGCGGGACAAAAACCAAACCGGAAGCGCGCCGGCGTCCGCACTCGGCTCGTCGGAGTAATGAGCGATGTCGTGAATCGCGCCGGTGAGGTCAACATCGCTGCTCAGATCGAATTCGTGATGAGAGGTGTTGTAGCGGTCCGCTAGCGAGCGAAAGTACTTGCTCTCATCGAAAGGCTTGCCGGTGAAAGATATGGAAAACGTCTCTAAGCGTCGGGAAGACGCCTCTGCCGCATAGTGCAGGATGGTCGAGGAATCAAGACCGCCGCTCGACCAGATTCCCAGCGGCACATCCGAAACCAGGTGTTCGGCAACAGAGCTCTTCAGTAAACGGTCTAATTCTTCGCAAGCCTCGTTGAGGCCGATTTCGTGCGGCTCGAACGTATTGCTCCAGTAAGTTTCACTCTGAACCCTTCCGTTCCGCCACTCGAGCCACGTCCCGGGACCAACCTTTTCGATTCCCTCGACCAGAGTGAAAGGTCCGGGTACGTAGTTTAAAGAAAGGAAATAGCCCAGGGCCGTAGAGGAAAGCTGTCGAGGAACGTCAGGATGTTCGAAGATAGCCTTCAGTTCGGAGCCGAAGTGGACGTTGCCGCCTCGAACTGCGTAATAGAGTGGCTTGATTCCGAGGCGGTCACGCGCCAGAATCAATCGTCGCCGCGACTCCTGCCAGAATGCAGTGGCAAACATTCCGCGAAAGCGAGGGAAGCACTCCACGTCCCATTGGACGAAAGCTCGCAGTACAACCTCTGTGTCGCAGTGGGATTGAAAGCGATGCCCGAGTTGCTCCAGTTCCCGCCGCAGTTCTGCTTGATTGTAGATTTCCCCATTAAATGCGAGAACACAATCACTATCTTCCGCGCGCATGGGCTGATCGCCGCCTTCGAGATCGATGATCTTCAGCCGAACAGCCCCTAGAGAGATATTGGGTGATTCGAAGACGCCTTGCTGATTCGGGCCGCGGTGATGCAGACCAGCGACGGCTCGCCGCAGTATTCCTGGGGCTGGTCTACTCCCGGAATGAGTGAAACCCGCGATGCCGCACACGATCCCGCCTTACCGTAACCTACAGATTTGTTTCAAGCGCTAAAAGAAAGCCCGGCCACTTACGTGAGCAGATACTGACTACTCCCGGAAGTTATTGGATACATTCAGCATAACACGTTTGAGTGCTCTCGGAGTATTTTGTTCAGGACGACCGGAATCTCGAACACGGCCCGGTTATTCATGCCTGCGATTTTCTTCCTCATCTCGTCGAGCTTGCCGGCTGAAAGAAGATCTTTGACGGCTGCCTCGATTTGGCGGAAGTTCCTCAGTACGATTCCGACGCCCAGCTCGCGAACCCACTCCGCGTTATAACGTTCCTGCGGAAGTGTCCAGGCATTGCTCTCGACAATGACAGGCAACTGCATGCGGAGGGCCTCCGAGATGCTTCCTGGCCCGGGTTTGCCAATGAAAAAATCCGCGAGATGCATGTAATAGGGAATCTCTTTCGTGAAGCCCTGGACCGCAAACTTATTGCGAGTGTTAAGCCTTTCCAGGCGCGCTTTTAGTCTGGTGTTTCGCCCGCAAATGAGGATCAACTGCATGTCGAGCGGCGAGTTCCCGAGGCGTTGCGCGATGGACCGCATGACGTTTGATCCTTCGCCGCCGAATAGCACCAAGCCGGTTGGCAGGCCGGGATCAAGGCCTAATCGCCGCCGCTCGTTGGCGCAATCCAATACTCGCGGTTCGTAAAAAGTCGGTCGTAAGATCATGCCCCCCGTCCGGAAAACGCGAGATCTCGGGTGACCCATCCGGCGCGCCTGCTCGCAGGCACGATCGGTTCCACAAATAAAATATTGATCCTGCTTTTCCATCCAGAAATGCGGCGGATAATCGGCCAGATCAGTGAGAATGGTGACGAACGGCGTCCCCGGCAAAGCTTTTTCCAAACTCTCGAACATGGCGCGATTGAGGTTGGGCACTAACGACACAACCATGTCCGGCCTACGCGCGCGCCAATAGTCGGCCAGGAGTTTCACAGCCGGAGAATGGTAAATGCGGAGTACGACCTGCATCATCGGCAGCAGGTAGGGCGAGCCCAGTGTCCATCCTTTTGCTAGAAGCAAATTGTAGATGTCCTGGAGGCGAATGCGCGTGATTTTTCGAAAGATATCGAGAGAGTCCAGAACTTCCTGGAGGTTCACCAGTCTTACGTTCCAGTTGTAACCTTCTGAGGCGATGACAGACTCGAGTGCGAGGGCAGCGCTTCGATGACCACCGCCAGCTTCGAAATAAACAAAATCGAGTGTCGGTGTCGTTTGCAACCTTTATCCTACTTGCCCGCTGTCGGGTTTTGCGCAATAAAGATAGGGGCAGGGCAAAGAAACAGAAAGGTTCATGAATGTTTCGCCGATTTGTCACGGAAGAGTAACCCACCGTTTCTTACACTGGTTATGGGGGCGCTACCATGACGGCGCATCACAGCATGCTGCATCTGATCGCGACAGGCGATCATAAACTCATGCGCAGGGTGAACAAGTGGCCGGCGCCGAAATGGGTGCGCCTGGCGGCGATTGCCGCAACCCGCGCTGGGGATGGATGGCTGTGGTACCTCATAGGTTTATCCATTCTCTTATTTGGCGGAGACGACCGGCTAACAGCGACCGCAGCTGCCGGATCGGCCGCGGCAGTCGGTGTAGGCATCTTTGTCGCGATGAAGAAAATCTCCGGTCGAAAGCGACCCTGTGAGATCGAGCCGCATTGCTGGGCGCATATCCTTCCTCCGGATCAGTTTTCGTTTCCTTCCGGGCACACGATCACGGCGTTCGCGGTGGCAGTTACGCTGGGCGTTTTTTATCCGGTCCTGCTCGGCAGCCTGCTGTTCTTTGCGGTTTGTATTGCTGTTTCTCGTGTTCTTCTGGGCATGCATTTCCTCAGCGATGTCGTTGTCGCAGCGATCGTGGGCACCGGTCTGGCGCTGAGCAGTCACGCGATCTTCGTCTAGGGCGCGCCACGACGGGCTTGGCGTCCGGCTCGCCACATCCCTCCGCTATAGTGGAAGAGGCCCGCCAACACTACGGCCAAGTGAAATGTAAGACCGGGAGCCCGACCAGGCGATCCAGTCCTCATGCTGCGCCGCACACTCCTTTACCTTTCCCAAAACGGTTCGCTTCGGCGCTGGATGGAGAATTCGCCAGTGTCGCGGAGTCTCACGTCGCGATTCGTAGCTGGCGGCACTCTGGAGGACGGTGTTCGGGTACTGAAGCAGCTTTCGCGAGAGCATACTCTGGGGACACTTGATTTTCTCGGCGAAAACGTCACGTCACTTGACCAAGCGGCTCAATCGAGAGATGCCTATCTCAGCGCTCTCGCGGAGATCGAGCGAGCAAGCCTCCCGGCGACGGTATCGATTAAGCTCACGCAGTTCGGTCTCAACTTCTCAGAACAGACTTGCCACAACAACGTGAGCGAGTTGGTCGACCGCGCCAGACAGATGAACACCCGCATCGAAATCGACATGGAATCGAGCGAGTACACCGACCGCACTCTGCAGATGGTAGTAAAACTGCACGACCGCTACGCAGGACACGTGCGGGCGGTCATTCAGGCGTATTTGTACCGCAGCGCGGCGGATATCCGAATGCTTTCGGAACGACAAATACCGGTGCGACTCTGTAAAGGCGCCTATCGTGAGCCTTCCAGCGTGGCTTTCCCCCGCAAAGCCGACGTAGACGCAAACTACGTCAAGCTGATGAGAGCCCTGCTGGATTCAGGCGCGTATCCGGCCATCGCGAGCCACGATGAGAAGATCATTCGCGAAGCGCTACGTCACATCAGGGAACAAAAAGTTGCACCGGATCGTTTTGAATTTCAGATGCTCTATGGAATCCGGCGCGATCTACAGCGGCGGCTCGGCAGGCAAGGCTTCCAGTTGCGTCTTTATGTGCCTTATGGGGACGCCTGGTATCCATATTTCATGCGACGGCTTGCCGAACGTCCGGCGAACGTTCTTTTTCTGGCCAGAAACTTGCTTCGTACGTAATTCGGTCCGAGTTCAGGAACCCTGGCCGTTGCAAAGGAGTCTAATAAAGAAATGAAGTACTGGCTGCTTCTGGTCGCCAAGCTGGCGGTCTGGTTTGGGGCCATGTACGGACTCCAAACTGGCGTAGAGCATCTGTTCCCCGTGCCGCCCCCGCCTCTCCCAAAGTTTGGAAGACCGCAGGTAATGTTCATGCACGATATGCCGTTCACGTTTGCGATCTTCGCGGTGTGGCTGGTCGGTGCGGGGCTCTTTGGCGTGATCCTTTGGGACCATCGTCGGCGCTGCCGCACCTGTCTGCGGAAGTTGATCATGCCGATCGCGACCGGATCATGGGGCCACATGGTGACCTTTGGCCGTCCGAAAACGGAACTGATTTGTCCGTTTGGTCACGGCACCTTGAGCATCGAGGAGCTACAAATTACGGGACGACACACTCCTGATTGGCAACCACATGACGAAAACATCTGGAAAGAGCTAGAATCGTATTATCAAGCCCGGAAGTAACCTCGCTAAGCGACGGGCGTCCAAGGGTTGAGTAGCTCCTTCTAGGCCCGATCATTTGCCCGTTCGCGTGAAAATTCCGGCCAAGGCGGGTTCTGCCCGAAGAGGGCCTCGCCCACCTATCACTCCGCTTCAAAAAGGCGTCCTCTTTGGCGGGATAGCGGTCCTGGTGATCGCACTGGGCGTGGTCTGCTCCGTCTACGCCAAGTACGCGCGTCTCACCGACGAGAAGCTTGCGCAGGGGCCATTTCCAAACTCATCGCTCCTCTACGCCGCGCCGCAAACCGTCGGAGTAGGCGACCCCGGGACGCCGCTGCAGTTTGCAGGCCGGCTTCGCGAAAGCGGGTACGCAGAAGACGCGCGCACGAATCCGGGGGGCTGGTATCATTTGCGGCCGGATGCGATCGAGATCTTCCCGGGTGACCGCTCCTACAGCGGTTCGGAGCCAGGCGTGCTGCGTTTTGAGAACGGCAAGATTTCATCCATAACGGGGCTGAGCGATAATTCGGCCCGAACCGAGTATGCGCTGGAACCGCTGCTGCTTAGCAGCCTTTACGACAAGAGCCGCGAGAAGCGGCGGCTGGTGAGATATGACGATATCCCGCCAGTGCTTATTCACGCCGTGATCTCGATAGAAGACAAGCGCTTCTTTCAACATTCCGGCTTCGATCCGGTTCGGATCGTCAAAGCCGTGTGGGTCGATGTTCGGGAACATCATCGTGCGCAGGGCGCATCGACGATCACCCAGCAGCTTGCCAGGAACCTTTGGCTTGATAGCCGCAAGACCTGGACTCGCAAATTCGACGAGCTGCTTATCACCATCCACCTTGAACGCAAACTGACGAAACACAAGATCTTCGAGTACTACGCGAACCAGGTAGATCTGGGGCGCAGAGGCTCCTTTGCGATCCGGGGTTTCGGCGAAGCGGCTCAAGCTTATTTCGGAAAGGACATACGACAGCTCAGCCTTCCGGAGGCGGCCACGTTGGCGGGCCTCATTCAGGAGCCGAGCTATCGAAATCCGGTGCGCTGGCCGGAACGCGCCAAGGCGCGGCGCAATGTCGTGCTGGCGCGAATGCTCGAGAACAACTATCTATCGCAGACACAGTACGAGGCAGCGGTACAGACTCCGCTGGTGATTGCGCGGCCGGGCATTGAATCGGCCGACGCGCCCTACTTTGTCGATGTGGTCAACGGACAGCTAGCCGATCAGTTTCAAGACCGCGATTTTCAGGACTCCGGGTCGAAGATCTACACGACTCTCGATATGGACTTGCAGCGCGATGCGGCTGAAGCCGTAGCGAGCGGGATGCGCGATGTCGAGGCGCTGCTCGCGAAACGCCACAAAAAGGGCATGCCGCTGGAAGATCCACAAGTTGCGCTCATCTGTCTCGACCCGCACACCGGGGAAGTCAAAGCGCTGATCGGCGGAAAGAACTACGGCGCCAGCCAACTGGACCACGTGCTGGCGAAGCGTCCGTCGGGCAGCGCGATCAAGCCGTTTGTCTATGCGGCCGCACTAAACACCGCGCTATCGGGAGATCATCCCGATCCGATCACCCCTTCCACTCTCTTTCAAGACGAGCCGCGCACCTTCATGTTTGACGGAAAGCCCTACGAACCGGCCGACTATCATCACGCCGACTGGCTGGGCGACGTGACGCTGACCACTGCCTTCGCGAAATCACTGAACGTTCCGGCGGTTGAAGTGGCCGAGGCAACGGGCTATGGAGCGGTTGCCGACTTTGCCCACAAGGCGGGCCTTCCCGATATCCGGGCGACTCCGGCAATGGCGCTGGGGGCCTACGATGTCACGCCGCTCGAGATCGCGGGAGCGTACACGCTGTTCGCAAACAACGGCATAAGGGTCGAGCCGCGCTTCATTTCCAAGATCGTGGACAAATCCGGCGATCCCGTATGGGCGTCAAATCCGCAAACGAAGAAGATCCTCGATCCGCGCGTGAACTACCTGATCCTGACGCTAATGCAGGAAGTCCTCCGCAGTGGAACGGGGGCCGGGGTAAGAGCTCGCGGGTTTACGCTTCCGGCGGCGGGGAAGACCGGTACATCTCACGACGCCTGGTTCGCCGGGTTCACATCGAAGTTGCTGTGCGTTGTCTGGGTCGGGCTCGACGATTATCAGGACCTGAAGCTCGATGGGCCGAAAGTGGCAGTACCGATGTGGACGGACTTCATGAAACGCGCACACAAACATCGTGCGTATCGGGATGTTACGCAGTTCGACGTGCCGGACGGCGTCGTGAGTGCGCAAATAGACCCGTTGTCGGGCGGGTTAGCGACGGGCGCATGTCCCAAGGTCACCACTGCGTATTACCTGTTGGGCACACAACCGGTCCAATTCTGCCCGCTGCACCAAGCTGGAGCTACCGAAATCGCCGGATGGGACACATCCACACCAACGCCGCCTGCCAGCGTGCCGAACGCGTCTACCGCGGCAGGAGCCGGGCCACCGGGCACCTCTCCCGATATCAACGCCCAGAATCAGCAGAAAAACAAGCCAGGGGAAAAGAAACCGGGACTCTTTGAAAAGCTGAAGAGCATTTTCCACTAGGAGCTTGTTGAAAAGCTTTGTTGAAGCGAGAGCGCGACCGAAAAAGTAGCTAGGGAGGATCGAGTTTCAAGAAGAGCACGGAAGCGCGATAACGGCTCGATTTCCCACGCTAGGTTACGCGGCGGCCATTTTCAGTTTTGGGATTCTCAAAATATTGTAAGCCGCTGCCGTCAGAACGAACAGCCAGTCCACGTTTCTGAGTCCTCGCAGTTTCACCTTTTTGCTTCCGGCAATCGCTTTCATCCATCCAAAGGTGCGTTCGATCAGCGGGCGCTTCTGCTGGCTCGCCGCGTAACTGGGGTGCCGTGTGGTGCGGGCGTCGAGGGCGCTGTTCTTCTTCTGGGTTAAATGCGGCCGCACATTCATCGAGCGTACGGTATCCACGAACTCTTTGACGTCGTAGCCCTTGTCGGCACCCAATGTGGCGATGCGTTGGCCAGGCTGCCATCGTTCATGCACCAACAGAAGCGCCGCATCCCGCTCGGCGTATCCATCGGCCTCGGTTGCCAGCGCGCCGACAATCAGCCCGTTGCGGTTCTCGACCAGAACATGGCCCAGGTAACTCATCCGGGCTTCCTGCCCGCCGCCCTTTCGATAGAGTTTGGCTTCGGGATCGCTTTTGGAAGCGTGCGTGTCGTTGCGGCGCTCTTCGCCATGAAAGCTTCCGCCGTCTTTCGGCCCCGAGCCGTCCTTCTTCTGAAAGCTCTTCTGGCTCGCCCAGGCTTCGATCAGCGTACCGTCCACGGTGAAGTGTTCGTCCGATAAATAGCCTTGCGCCTGATCGAGCACCCGCGCGAAGAAACTGCGGGCAGTGCCACTGTTCAGCAAACGCTCGCGGTTCTTGGAGAACACCGCGTGATTCCAGACGGGCTCATCCATGTCCAGGCCCACGAACCACCGGAACAGCCAACTATAGTTGAGTTGCTCAACCAGCATGCGCTCGCTACGTATCGAATAGAACAACTGCAAAAGCAGCGCACGAAACAATCTTTCGGGCGGTATCGAACAACGGCCACCCTTAGCATAAAGAACATCGAATTCGCTGCTCATGGCCCCCAGCACGTGGTCTACCATCCACCGAACCGCACGCAGCGGATGATCTTGTGGGATGCGGTCCTCCGCGCTTACATAACTGAACACGCTCGCCTGCTGCTCGTCTCGTCCACGCATGCAAATGTGACGTTCCAAACATCTCCTTGGTAACTTGTTTCGGTGAGTTTCAACAAGCTCCTAGATTCACGGGCTGCGCGCTCGCGTGGTTGCAAAAGGTATATAGTAAACAGACAAGGGGGATCGCGAGTATGATCTCTTCTCGCAATGCTTGTCTCGCCTGCTGTATAACCGTTTGGACTGCTCCGCTCGGGTTGCTTGCCCAGCAGACTCGAACTCAACAGGGTCCGGTCGCTTCGAACAACCTGCGCGCCTCATCGGCTTCTTTACCGCCAGTGGACATGACGCCTCGGCCGGTGGTTACGCCTGAGATGCGGGGTGATATTTACATGGCGCGGAAGATGTACCGGGAGGCAATCGATGCGTATCGGGATGGCCCCGCGGATTCGCCTGTTCTCACGAACAAGGTTGGTATTGCTTTTCACCAACTCATGCAATTCGGCTTGGCGAAGAAGTACTACCAGCGCGCGATCAAATTGGATCCGAGATATGCGGAGGCGATCAACAACCTGGGCACCATCTATTATGCGGAGAAGAGCTATAAGCGGGCGATCAGCTATTATCATCGAGCGCTGAAGTATTCGCCTGCATCGGCGTCGATTGATGCGAATCTCGGCGCGGCTTATTTTGCGCGAAAGAACTACAAACGTGCGACCGAGTACTATGAGCAGGCCCTGCAACTCGATCCCGACGTATTCGAGCACCGCAACACGTACGGCACGTTGATGCAGGAACAAAACGTTTCAGAACGAGCGACCTTTCATCTCTATCTGGCTAAAATGTACGCAAAATCGGGCGCAAGCGACCGGGCGATAATCTATTTGCGGAAAGCTCTTGAAGAGGGTGTTAAGGGTCGTGAGAAGATTCCCGATATGCCGGAATTCGCTTCGTTGAAGACGGATCCTGCTTTCAAGCAGCTTCTCGAGGCAAACCCGAAGCCTCTGTAAGAGGACTCCCTGCGTTTCAGACTCTGCGTTGTTCTTGTTTTAGTTCTGATTTTCAACTCCGGCTGCTCGCAAAACATGAGCACTGGGCTTGAGCGGATCGCGCTGCTTCCTGCGAGCATACTGATCACCGATCCCGCATCCGAGTGGATGAGAGCGGGAGTGCCGCTCGCCTTGCAACAAGACCTGGTCACTTCCCGGAATGTGGTCGTCGGTATAGTCAGCGACGATTCAGGCGCATATCAGCTGGGTGCCGGCGCTGTGGTGAGGACTACAGTCGAAAACCGCGACGGCCGCATTAGCATTGCGGGAACAATTGTCGACCCCGCTACACAACAGATCCGGCAAGTTGTTCGTGTACAAGCACCTTCTTCCGGTGGATTGTTACCAGCCGTGAATGAGCTCGCGAAACGGCTGAATGCGGAGGCTACGTACTATTCGACAAAAAGCGAGCGAGCGCTCCGGGCTTTTACTAGCGCTGCCGAGACACCGAATCTGCAGAACCGAATCGTGATGCTGGAGAATGCAATTGCGGCGGACCCTGCATTTGGATTGGCGTACATTGCTTTGACGGAGATACTGGCGCAGACCGGGCAAGATCCCGCACCACTACTTGAAAAGGCCGCAAGTCATCTTAGGTCCTTTACGCCGGTGGATCGCGTGCGCTTCAATGCAGTGATGGCTCGCATGTCGCATGCTCCGCTTCCGCAACTGGAACAAGCAACAAGCGCCGTCGTCAAGATTGCGCCGAACCAATTAGACACGTTGGTCACGCTCGCTTCCGACCGCTTCTTACTGGGGGATGCCGATGGCGGTGAACGTGCGCTGAAACGTGCCGTGGAGCTGAGTCCGGGGAACGCGAACCTTCGGCAGCAGCTCGCCGTGGGCCTACTCGAGACCAAACAGTTCGCTAATGCGGAGAAGGTCTTCCAAAGCATCGACAACAATCCGTCGATTCTGCCGGCGCTGTCGGTATGCATTCTCCTGGAGGGTGATGTGACGCGTGCGGATGTGGTTTTCAACCGGTATCTGGCACTTCGTCCGCCAGCCGATCCCGTGACCCCTATCATTCGCGCGGAATGGCTGGCGCTCTCGGGGCGAAGGCCTCAGGCGTTGCAGCTACTCCAAGACACGGCGTTCCCTAATGCCGGGGTCCGGGCGATTGCGTTGAGTCAGACTGCGATTTGGCAGCTCATGACAAATGATCGGGCCGCTGCGGAGAGAAGCGCGGCCTCTGCTTTTCAGTTAAGCCATCAACTCGGCTTGTTTGCCCTGCTGATCACCAAAGGTAATGCTCCTGCCGCCGAATGGCGCGATCAGGTGAATACTTCCGGCATCAAGGAACAGACAAAGCAGGTAGTGCTTGGCTACGGGTTCTTTCTGAATGGCCGGTACCATGAGGCGGTGCAGGTCTGGAGTCACATCCTGCAGCAGTCCGGTGGGACGGATCTGCGGGCGAGAGCCATGCTTGCTTCGTCGATGGACCGAGCGTCCGACGCGGCGGATGCGCGGAAAGTGCTGGTAGAACCCTTTGTGCCGGAGTTCGGGGACTTATACGCCGCCGTCTCGTTCGACGAGATGCACCGGCTCCTTGGTGTAGGGGTGCGGTGAGTTCTTCGTGTCGGGGGGAACGATACGATTGTCCTTGGTCTCCCACGGCCTGGGCTGCCGCCCGCTGTCGCGCCGATAGACCCGATCATACACATGCTTCGGGGTGGTCGTACCCAGCGAGGTGTTGTACAAGTTGATCAGATCGAGTGCCTCTTTTACATCGTCCTCAAACTCATGCAGCGCGTGGAGCTGGTTCGCGGTAGCGGGTATTCGCTTGCCGTCCGGCGTTTCCCAAAACATCTGGTACCCGGCGCTGAGTAAGGTAGCAACTCTGGAGCCCGCGAGCATACCAGCTTTTTCAATGTCGGGCTGATTCTTCTTTTCGTCGCCGATAAGGGCGCCGATGCCACTCTTGACGATCCGCACGCGACCATCGGGGAGAGTCTCAGCCGCGAACCCGGCTTTCTTCAACAACTCGACACGGTCGGCGAAAGAAGGAATTCTCGGGGACTCGCGGCGGAAGAACATACCCTTAGTATAAGAAGCGGCATGTTTCATCCTAGGATTCCGATCGCAGCCATTACCGACGAGTTTTCCCCCAAGCTG